>CALKAN010000367.1 GCA_937983035.1 uncultured Paenibacillaceae bacterium
GACCAGCCAAGCGGTGTCGAACGCAGGTCTTGATCTCGAAGCTAAAGCGATCAGTACGGCTACTCACAGCGGCTATACGGCCAGAATGGTTTCCAAATACCGCCCGAAAGCTCCGGTGATCGCCATTACTCCGGATGAACATGTTATGCGAAGACTTTGCCTCGTATGGGGAGTGTATCCCGTCAAAGCGAAGCAGGCAGAGACGACCGACGAAATGTTTACGGAAGCGGTCGAGCGCAGCGTGCAATCCGGATACGTCAGCTTGGGCGATCTAGTCGTGATTACGGCAGGCGTGCCGGTGGGTCGTTCTGGCACGACGAACTTGATTAAAGTGCATCATGTCGGAGAGATGATTGCACAAGGGCAGGGCATCGGAAGCCAATGTTCAACGGGCCGGGTCGTTGTGGCGCATTCCGCCGAAGAAGCGAATCGCAAAACAACGGACGGAGCTGTGCTCGTATGTCATTCAACGGACAAAGACTACATGCCTGCGATTGAACGCGCCTGTGCGGTGATTACGGAGACCGGCGGCATTACTTCGCATGCAGCCATCGTAGGTCTCAGCCTCGGCATTCCGGTCATTGTGGGGGTTCAAAATGCCACGAGCATTTTGGAAGATGACATGAAAGTATCGGTTTACGGCGAGAAAGGCGTCATCTATTCCGGTCAGCCTCATGTTCTGTAATCAGAACGGGAGGGAATCAGGTTGAAGGATAATCCTTGGCATATTCATGAACTGCGGGTAAGATATCAAGAAACCGATCGAATGGGCGTTGTTTATCATGCCAATTACTTGAATTGGTTCGAAATCGGACGCACGGAATGGGTTCGCCATAAAGGAATTCCGTATGCCGAATTTGAAGCCAAGGGACTGTTCTTGCCTGTAGTGGATTTAGCGGTGAGTTATCATTCGCCGGCTTATTATGATGAGATCGTCACGGTGCATACTCGTTTGGCCGAGCTGTCGCCGCTTCGACTGAAATTTGAAGTTGAAATTCGCCGAGATGAAACGCTTCTCGCATCAGGTTGGACCAAGCATGCATGGATTGGTTCTGACTTCAAACCGATTCGGCTTGACAAAGCAGCGCCTGAATGGTACGAACTGTTGTCGCAGTAATGTTGCATGAAAAAGGGTGATCATCCGTGATGCGCATGCTGATTGCAGCCATGATCGTCGTGTCCGTCATCGAAATTGTTTTGCTCGTGACGATTGGACAGTGGATCGGCGGCTGGCAAACTTTTTTGCTCATCATCTTAACGAGCATGCTCGGGGCTTTCTTCGCTAAGAAGGAAGGAGCAAAAGCATTACATACGATTCGTTATCAATGGGCAAGCGGGCAAATTCCGACGCAGCCGATCCTGGATGCTGCTTTCGTATTCGCCGGCGGATTGCTTCTTCTTGCTCCAGGCTTTTTCACGGATGCGCTCGGATTTTTGCTGATTTTGCCTTACTCCCGCAAATTTTTTGCGGGATGGGCGCTGCTTTTGCTTCAAAACTATTTTCGCAAAAAAGGATGGTTTTGACAGGATCGGTTATAATATGATATGTAGCAAATGCTCGCATAAAAGGTCGTGAAACACAGCCATAATTGTTTTTTTATGCTGTGCTTATTCACAATGCAGCCGAAATCAGCTATGATTTAAGATATGAACATATTAGAGTCAAAGGAGAGAACAGTCTAATGACTACTGCAACTAAAGGATTGGAAGGCGTTGTAGCAGCAACATCTTCGATCAGCTCCATCATTGACGGAGTGTTAACTTATCGCGGCATCAACATTGATGATCTCGCCGAACAAGCCTCCTATGAAGAGGTCGTATACTTATTATGGCATGGCAAGCTTCCGAATCAATCCGAGCTGGATGAGCTGAACAAAGCCTTGAGCGAAAATACAGAGCTTCCGGAGCAAGTATTGCAGACATTGAAAATGTTCCCTAAAGACGTGAATTCAATGGCTGCCCTGCGTACAGCGGTCTCTGCTTTAGCGCTTTATGACGATGAAGCGCAAGACATGAGCCGGGAGGCAAATCTCCGCAAAGCGATCCGCTTGCAAGCGAAGCTTCCTGCGATCGTTGCGGCGTTTGCACGCATTCGAGAAGGCAAAGAACCGGTTCAGCCGAAGCCTGGCCTTTCCATTGCTGCTAATTTCTTGTACATGCTTACAGGGGAAGAGCCGGATCAAGTGGCTGTGGAAGCATTGAATAAAGCGCTTGTTCTCCACGCTGACCATGAATTGAATGCGTCGACATTTGCATCGCGCGTAACCGTGGCAACCCTTTCAGACATTTATTCGGGCATTACTTCCGCGATCGGAACATTGAAGGGTCCTCTGCACGGCGGCGCGAATGAAGCCGTCATGGCGATGTTGGAAGAGATCGGAACGATCGACCGCGTGGAGTCCTATATCATGGACAAGCTTGCCAAGAAAGAGTTGATCATGGGATTCGGCCATCGCGTATACAAAAACGGCGATCCGCGCGCGAAACATTTGCAGAAGATGTCGCGCGAGCTTGGCAAAATCACCGGCAATATGAAATGGTATGACATGTCGATCAAGATCGAAGAGATTGTAACAAAAGAAAAAGGGCTTAAGCCGAATGTGGATTTTTATTCCGCTTCAGTATATACTTCTCTTGGTATTCCTCGGGATTTATTTACGCCTATATTTGCTGTCAGCCGCGTATCTGGTTGGACCGCGCATATTTTAGAGCAATATGCAGACAATCGTTTGATTCGTCCGCGTGCGGAATATGTCGGACCGTCTAATCAGAAGTACGTGCCGATCAGCGAAAGATAAGGCAGCAGCATATCCCGCAAAAATATGAGTAACAGCTATTAGGAGGAATTGGAAAAATGGTTCAATTTAAACACTTGCAAGCACCTGAAACTGGCGAGAAAGTAACGATGGAGAATGGTCGGCTGAATGTTCCGAACAATCCGATCATCCCATTTATCGAAGGGGACGGCACTGGTCCGGATATTTGGGCAGCAGCAAAACGCGTGCTTGATGCAGCGGTTGAAAAAGCATACGGCGGCGAAAGAAAAATCAGCTGGTTTGAAGTTTATGCCGGCGAGAAAGCTTTCAATAAATTCGGCGAATGGCTTCCTGAAGATACATTAGAAGCGATCAGAGAATATAAAATCGCTATCAAAGGTCCGTTGACGACTCCGGTAGGCGGCGGTTTCCGCTCACTGAACGTGGCATTGCGCCAAGAGCTGGATCTGTATGTATGTTTGCGTCCGGTTCGCTATTTTGACGGCGTTCCATCTCCTGTTCGCCATCCTGAGCTCGTAGACATGGTTATTTTCCGTGAAAATACGGAAGACATCTACGCTGGCATCGAGTATGAAGCTGGTTCGGAAGAAGTTAAGAAAGTGATCGAATTTTTGCAAAAAGAAATGGGCGTTAACAAAATTCGTTTCCCAGAAACATCCGGCATCGGCATTAAGCCTGTTTCGGAAGAAGGAAGCAAGCGCCTGATCCGCAGCGCCATTGAATATGCGATCGAGCACAACCGCAAGAGCGTGACGCTCGTTCACAAAGGAAACATTATGAAATTTACAGAAGGCGCGTTCAAAAACTGGGGTTACGAACTGGCTGAACAAGAGTTTGCTGACAAAACATTCACATGGGGTCAATATGACCGCATCAAAGAAGCCGAAGGCGAAGAAGCAGCGAACAAAGCACAGGAAGAAGCGATTGCAGCCGGCAAGATCATCATCAAAGACGTCATCGCTGACATCGCTCTGCAGCAAGTATTGACTCGTCCGAACGAGTTCGATGTGATCGCAACGATGAACTTGAACGGAGACTACTTGTCTGATGCGCTGGCAGCGCAAGTTGGCGGCATCGGCATTGCGCCTGGCGCGAACATCAACTATTTGACAGGTCATGCGATCTTTGAAGCGACTCACGGAACAGCACCAAAATATGCTGGCAAAGACGTCGTGAATCCAGGTTCTGTATTGCTTTCCGGCGTGCTTATGTTAGAGCACTTAGGATGGCAGGAAGCTGCTGACTTGATCTATGCAGGCATGTCTAAAACGATTGCAAACAAAACGGTAACTTATGATTTCGCACGTCTGATGGATGATGCGACACAAGTGAAATGTTCCGAGTTTGGCAGCCTGATTATTGAGAACTTATAATGAATACTGCTATTGTTGAGCAGGAATAATAAAGCCTCCTGCAGCTTGCATGAAAGCTGCAGGAGGTTTTTTGCATCAAATTTCCATCAAAAAGGATAAAAGAGGCAGTTTTGTATAAAACTATAATTGTTTGCATATGCCTAGGGCAGAAGAAGTTCATTTCAATCAGCAACGATTTGTGCGGGAAATGGATGAAGAAACGCATGATTTAAGGAGGTCAAGCAGAATATGATCAAAAGAAAAAAAATAACGATGGGCGGAGCGGGATTTACCGGAGCGACCACTGCTTTGATGTTAGCGCAAAAAGAATTGGGCGATATCGTCTTAGTGGATATCCCGTCACTTGAAAATCCTACAAAAGGAAAGGCGCTGGATATGCTGGAAGCCGGTCCGGTGCAAAGATTCGATGTCAATATTACGGGCACTTCCAATTATGAAGAAACGAAAGATTCCGACATCGTCATCATCACCGCGGGAATTGCGCGCAAGCCGGGAATGAGTCGTGATGATTTGGTGACGACCAATGCCGGCATTGTAAGAAGCGTTTGCGAACACGTGAAGGCGATGAGTCCGAACGCTTATGTCATCGTGTTAAGCAATCCAGTCGATGCGATGACGTATACGGCATACAAAACATTAGGTTTCCCGAAAAATCGGGTGATCGGCCAATCCGGAGTGTTGGACACGGCTCGTTATTTTACGTTTATTGCTCAAGAGCTCAACGTATCCGTGGAAGACGTCCACGGTTTCGTATTGGGCGGGCACGGCGATGACATGGTGCCTCTCGTTCGTTATACGAACATTGCCGGCATTCCCCTGCAAAAATGGCTTCCGCAAGACCGCATCGACGCGATCGTGCAGCGAACGCGGACAGGAGGCGGTGAAATCGTCAATTTGCTCGGCAACGGCAGCGCGTATTACGCACCGGCTGCTTCCATTGTGCAAATGACGGAAGCGATCTTAAAGGATAAAAAGCGCGTGCTGCCTTCGATTGCGTTATTGGAAGGAGAATACGGATATGAAGGACTGTTTATGGGCGTGCCGACCATTTTGGGCGGCGGGGGGATCGAGCGCATTGTAGAATTGGATCTGACCGAAGAAGAGAAGACAGCCTTGGACCGATCGGCTGACTCGGTGCGCAAAGTCATCCAAATCGTTGAAGAAGGAACATAAAAAAAGGAAAAATAAACATGGAATTTTTGAAATAATTTGTATATGATGTTGGGGATGAGGAATTCGGGACGCATTTTGACCGAATCTATGATCCATGCGGAAGAGGGTGAGAGGATGAAACTGGAAAACGTTCAAATTGGCGTCATCGGCGCAGGAGGAAATTCCAATGCGCATTTGCGTCAGCTTGTTCAAATGAAAGACGAATGCACGGTGATCGGGATTACGGATATCGTTCGAGCAAATGCAGAGGATAAAGCGCAAAAATACAACATCCCGATTGTTTTTGAAAGCGCTGAAGAGTTGCTGCAAAGCGATCAAGTCGATGCGGTCGTGATCACAGTGCCGAACAAGTTTCATGCACCGCTGGCCGTGCAAGCGCTTGAAGCCGGCAAGCATGTCCTGCTTGAAAAGCCGATGGGCATCAATGCCGATGATGCCAAGCGGATTGTCGATGCGCTGCAGTCCAGAAGTCAGACGATGATGATCGCTCATCAACTGCGCTGGAATTGGGTGCCTATGCAAGTGAAGGAACAAGTCGAAAGAGGCGAACTGGGGAACATTTATTATGCCAAGACAGGAATTTTCCGGCGCAAAGGGATTCCTGGATGGGGCACGTGGTTTACGCAGAAAGAGCTTTCCGGAGGCGGGCCGCTGATCGATATCGGCGTACATATGCTGGATTTAACGCTGCATTTAATGGGGGACCCTAAGCCGATTTCTGTCTACGGCTCGACTTATTCAGAGCTTGGACCGAGAAAGAAAGGGGCTGCCAACCGGAGAGCGAATTGGGAAGGCAAGTTCGATGTAGAAGATTTGGCTGCGGCGCTTATCAAAATGGAGGACGGCAGCACTTTAAACTTGGAAGTGAGCTGGGCCGCGCATACGGATACAGACAGCAATTCCTTCATACACTTGATGGGAACGGAAGGCGGTGCCGTCATTCGAGGGAATTATGGCAAATTTCTGACGGAAAAGTTCGGCGAGCTGTTCGAGACAGAACTGATGCCGCCGGAGAACGATGAAGGCGCGCGGGCGCGCATCTGCCGTCATTTTCTTTCGTGCATACGGGAAGGTAAGCAGCCGTTGACCTCCGCTGCAACGGGATTGAGAAACAATGTGATTATCGATGCCATCTATGAATCGTCCCGAACGGGAAAAGAAGTCAAGCTGGATTGGAACAAGTGGGACGCGGTTCAGCCGATTGGCTTGCCTGTGCAAGAAAAGATATAATCAAATCAGCTGATTTCAACATTTTTTAAATTTTTTCTGATGGAGGTCATAAGATGTACGGTGTCATTTTATCATTGCACGTATTATCTGCTGTCGCCATGGGATTTTATTTGCTGTTTCCGCTGTTGTTTATGAGTTTGTCCGCCGTGCAGGACAAGCTGCGTGCCGGGATCGCACACTTGTTGCTGTCGCTTAACCGTTTTGGCCACTACATGCTGATCGTCGCATTTCTAACCGGGGGTTACATGGTAAGCAGCTATAATTTTTCCATTGCTTGGATGGTCATCGTCATTCTGCTTTTGGTCGTTATGTTTGCCATGACCGGGATGATGACAAAGCCTTTGAAACAAGTAAAAGAGTTGTCAGAGAAAGGCGAGAATGCGAGCGAGCCGCTGGCGAAAGTGAGAATATTCGGCTGGATTGCATCGCTCAGCCTGCTCATCATTTTGATCCTCATGTCTCACCCGTTTTAAGGAAAGGGATTAGTGAAAGCGGCGAATTGCAACTGAATAAAGCGAACTGCTGCATGTGCTTGTCATAACGGCATATGCTCTGCCCGATATCGGACAAGTTCGTACATACGCATCAGATGCAAAGGGCATTTGAAAGAATAAGGCGAAATCGAAAGCGATGCTTGCGATTTCGCCTTTGTTGTCAGGGGAGCTGATCGTCATCGGCGCTGTCATGCCCATTGCGAATAGGGAGCGAGATCTCATCCAGCGTTTTTTCGAAGCTCGGCGCCAGATGCTTAAGGAAATAATCAACTTCAGGCATATTCAATTGAAGCAATTGGGACTTGATCTGCTCTTTCGCAGTGGCAAATTCATAGTTGCCGGCGTTCAATTCATTGACGCACTTTAAATAAGCATCCAAACGGTCGGCAGCTTTTACATAACGCATTAATTCATCATCTGTTCGTTCTGTCAGGAGCAGCGAGGCGTAGATGTGCTGAAGCGGGGCAGGCGCCATGCTGACGAGCTTATCGGCCGCGCTGTGTTCAATTTGGCGAAAATTTTGCAAGATGGCCGGGTTATTGTGCTTTACGGGGGTCGGGATGTCGCCGGTGAACATTTCCGTCGCATCATGAAACAAAGCGAGCGTTGCCGCTTTGTTTGCGTCCAAACGTTTTTCAAACAGTTCATTCCCGATGCTGCACAGCGCATGAGTCAAGATCGCGACATGAAAACTGTGTTCGGCCACATTTTCTTTCGTGACATTCCGCATTAAACTCCATCTTTGAATATGTTTCAACCGATATAAATAGGCAAAAAAATGACTGTTCATACGCTCCATCACTCCGCACATATGTTTGCAATGTTAGCATAACAAAAATTGAAGCTGGGAGCAATGCGGTTTTTAAGTTATAATGAAAACAGTGTTGCTTTGATTTCGGGGGTTAAAGGAGTGCAGCAATGCAGAAAAAGCTTGCGAGATATGCTTTGATGGCGTCGAGCTTGCTCAGTTTATCCGCAGCGATCGCCGGAGTTCTTACTTTTTATTTGCTGGATCGATTCGATGAGGCGCCGCTTTTATTGTGGACGATGATGCTGCTCGTCATTGCGGCGGCGACATTCGCTTCTTTGCATTTCAGTTATCAAGCGTATCGAAGGCGGCAAAAATTGCTGCCCAATCGAATAACGGAAAATGAAAACCGGCTGACAACAGTGCTGGATAACCTGATCAGTGCGGTGGTCATGATCGGCGATCGGGAACAAATCGTGCTGCTAAACAAAACTGCGGAAGAAATGCTCGGCATTCAGGCAAAATATTATTTGGACAAACATTACAGCGACATTCATTATCATGAAGAGCTGAAGCGATTGATGCAAAAATGCATCGGCTCCAAAGAGATCATCAGGGAAGAGCTTGTCATTCAATTTCCTGAAAAAAGAGTGCTCGATGTCAATATGGTGCCAATTTCACCGGACAGGGATCATTGGTCCGGCATGATCATCGTGCTGCATGACATTTCTGAAATCAGGCGTCTGGAGCGGATACGCAGTGAATTTGTCGCGAATGTGTCGCACGAATTGAAAACGCCGATCGCAGCAGTCAAAGGTTTCGCTGAGACGCTGCTGTCCGGAGCAGTGAACGATCCGGATACGGCGAAAAGCTTTTTGCAAATCATTCATGATGAGAGCGAGCGGTTAAACCGCTTGATATTGAATATATTGGATCTGTCTAAAATTGAATCAAAACAGGCGCCGCTGCAGCTGTCGCCGATTGAACTGCATCAATTTTTGGATAAAACGATCAGCATGATGGAACCCGAAGCAGAAAAAAAGAACATCAGGCTGACGATGCAGGCCGACAAGGAGATCTATATTGAAGCCGATGAAGACAGGCTGCAGCAAGTCGTTTTAAACTTGATCTCCAACGGCATCAGTTATACCGGCGAAGGCGGCAGCGTCCATGTTTCGGTCCGTTTATTGGAAGCCGATGAAGACAGGGTGCAGGAAGAAGTGGAAATTGTTGTTGAAGACAACGGCATCGGCATACCGGAGAGAGATTTGCCGCGAATCTTCGAACGGTTTTACCGAGTGGACAAGGCTCGTTCTCGCAGCTCAGGCGGCACAGGCCTTGGTTTGTCGATCGTGAAGCATATTATTGACTTGCATCGCGGAACGATCCATGTCGAAAGCAAAGTCGGCGAGGGATCGCGCTTTATTATCAAGCTTCCAGTGATTCAGTATTCTTAGCATAAGAGCCTTGCCATTCGTTAGAGCATGAACTGCGGCTGAAGTGAGGGGGATAACGTGACAAACCGCATACTTGTTATTGAAGATGAGCCTACTTTGTCGAAATTGCTTTCCTACAATTTGGAGCAGGAAGGGTATGAAGTCAGCGTCGTTGAAAACGGTCAAGACGGTTTAGAAAAAGCATTGTCGGAGACTTTTGATTTGATATTGCTCGATCTCATGCTTCCCGGGTTGAACGGGTTTGAAGTGCTGACGCGCTTGCGCAGGAAAGAAAACCGCACGCCGGTCATCATTTTAACGGCGCGCACGGCGGAAGAAGAAGTCGTGCAAGGATTGAAATTAGGGGCGGACGATTATATTACAAAACCGTTCGGAGTTGCGGAGCTTCTAGCCAGGGTGTCTGCGGTGTTAAGAAGAAGCAGCGCCGACGGGGCAAGCCGCTCGCAAGACGGCAGCGAAGTGATTGAAATCGGCGAAGTGCAAATTTTTCCTGAAAGATATGAAGTCAGCTTGAGAGGAAAAATGACGCCGCTGAGACCAAAAGAGTTTGAGGTGCTTATGTATTTGGTCAAGCGTCCAGGTTCAGTGATTACGAGAGATGAGCTGATGAACAATGTGTGGGGATTTGATTATATCGGCGGACAACGGACGGTTGATGTTCATGTCAGTTCATTGCGGAAAAAGCTCGAACTCAATCAAGAGTCGATGCGCATTGATGCCGTTCGCGGCGTCGGATATAAATTAGTCATTTTAAAATAAAAAAAGAAACTGCCCGATCTGGTCGATGCTTTCCTTGCAGCAGCCTGACGCTTTCATCAAGCTGTTTGCGGCAAGGACGAGCCGATATTTTTCCAAGGGGCAGTTTTTTGTTCTACGGGATGACAGCTGGAAGCTGCTGCAAAGATCGGATGACGATAACTTTCTTGCGGTTGATTTTGCGGTAAGCTAATTTGTACCGTTGCCTTTTGCGAATCCAAATGCCGTCTATGCCTGCTTTGGCGGCGCCGACGATGTCATTTTTCCAGGAGTTTCCTACCATGATGCATTCAGACGGCTGAACATTCCATTTTTTTAAGGCCGCTTGATAAAAGCGCGGGTCAGGCTTGCGCCGTCCGGCTTGTTCCGGGGTAAAGATGTCATTTTCTTTAAAAAATGCAGACAATGGTGACCGGGAGATCTGATATCCCCTGCTGTTGCTGATGATTCGCAATTCATATTTTTTTGACAATGCTTCTAATGTTTGAACAGCGTCAGGATAAAGCCGAATTTGTTCTTTCTTCTGCTTGGCAACCGTGCGGAAGAAAGCATCTGCAAAATCATTGTCTGAAGGAACCGGGTAAGCTCGCAGCGCTTTCTTTAATGCCGTCTGACGCAGTTTTCTGGCAGGGAACGAAGGTTTTTGCCTGCGGGCTTTAAGAAACTCTTTCTCATACATTCGATGCACTTGAGCGGGTTCCATGTGCGGTTCATCGGATGACCATCTGCCTGTAAACAGAGTCAATGCTTCGATAAACGCAGCTTTTTTTGTCGCCTTCTCATCAATCAGCGTTCCGTTTAAATCAAATAAAATCATTCGCTTATGATCACTCGAAAAATTTGCGCTCATCTTCTTTTCTCCATTTCACTGTTTACTTTACAATATGCTATGATGGTAGTATTAAATTCGATAATGATGGAGCGGATCCTATGAATAAATTTGTGCTTATCGACGGCAACAGCATAGCGAACCGGGCGTTTTATGCATTGCCTCTGCTGAATAACTCGTCAGGTTTGCACACGAATGCTGTTTATGGATTTACAACGATGCTGCTTAAATTAATCGAGGAAGAAAAGCCGACGCATTTCTTAGTTGCGTTTGACGCTGGAAAAGTCACTTTTCGCCATAAAGAATATAAAGATTACAAAGGGAAACGAATGAAGACGCCTCCTGAACTTTCGGAGCAATTTCCGGTCATTAAGAAAGTGCTCGATGCTTTCGGCATCCGTTACTTTGAGCTGGAAGGGTATGAAGCAGATGACATTATCGGCACTTTGACTTTGCAGGCGGATCAGCAGAAGATCGAGACATTAGTCGTAACTGGAGACAAAGATATGCTGCAACTCGCTTCAGATCATGTCACGATCGCGTTAACCCGCAAAGGGGTCAGCGAGACCGAGCGTTACGATCCGCAGGCGATTCAAGACAAATATGGGCTGAAGCCGGAGCAGATTATTGATTTGAAAGGCTTGATGGGCGATGCTTCGGACAACATACCCGGCGTTCCTGGAATCGGAGAGAAGACAGGCCTGAAACTGCTGCATCAATACGGTTCGATCGAAGAAGTGCTGGCCCATGTCGACGAATTGAAAGGAAAGATGAAAGAACGGATTATCGAGCATGAACAAGATGCAAGAATGAGCAAAGAACTTGCGACGATTTATCGGGAGATGGAACTGGACTTTGCGTGGGATGAGATGAAGTTTGAAGAGTATGATCCTGAAGCGGTTTCTGAAGTGTTTAAAGAGCTGGAGTTTCACTCTTTGCTGGAAAAGATGGATGTTCCAACAGAAGATGTTCAGCGCTCGGACATCGAACTTCAATATATTGCGGCAACTGAATCCAACATTGCAGAAATCGAAAAGCAGCTGCCGCACATTCGAGCGCTTCATGTTGAAGTGATCGGCGATAATCCGCATCGTTCAGAAATTGCCGGCATAGGGATGGCGCTCGATCAAACGTGCTATTATGTTCCGTTTGAATTTTTGCAGTCAGAGCACGGAAGCGGGCTGCGTCAATGGCTCAGCAATGCAGATCAGGCGAAATGGGTGTTCGATCTTCATAAAGTTGAGGCTGCTTTGCGCTGGCAAGGATTAGTGCTGAAAGGCGCGGAATTTGACGTGCACTTGGCTGCTTACTTGCTGGATCCGACGCAGCAAGGAGGACATGCTTTGTCTGGACTCGCCGAGCAGCATGGCATCACGATCCTCGCTTCTGACGATGAGGTGTACGGCAAGGGAGCGAAATTCAAGCTGCCGGAAGAGGAAGTGCTCAGCAAGCATATTTCGCACAAAGCTTATGCCGTGCAGCAGCTGGTGCCTAAGTTGAAGCAATCACTGGAATCTGTGGAAATGAATCAGTTGTATTACGATTTGGAATTGCCGGTGGCTTCGCTGCTGGCTGAAATGGAATTGGACGGCGTGCGGGTAGATTTGGCGGGATTGGAGGAATATGGCGCTGAGCTGTCGGACAAAATCGATCGAATTATCGAAGAAATATACGCGCTGGCAGGGACGGAATTTAACTTGAATTCGCCGAAACAGCTTGGTGAAATTTTGTTTGACAAGCTGCAGCTGCCGGTGATCAAAAAAACGAAAACAGGCTATTCGACCGATGCGGAAGTGCTGGAAAAGCTGGAACCGCATCATCAGATCGTTTCACTTATTCTTGAATACAGACAGCTGGCGAAACTGCAATCCACGTATGTGGAAGGTCTGAAAAAAGAAATACGGGAAGACACAAGCAAAATTCATACGTATTTCAGGCAAACGATCGCTGCCACAGGCCGGCTCAGCAGCCAATATCCGAATTTGCAGAACATTCCGATTCGAATGGAAGAAGGAAGAAAAATCCGAAAAGTGTTTATCCCGTCAGAAGAAGGCTGGCTGATGCTTGCTGCCGACTATTCGCAAATCGAATTGAGGGTGTTGGCGCATTTGTCGCAGGATGAACGGTTGATGGAAGCTTTTCACCAGGACATGGACATCCATACGAAAACGGCGATGGACGTGTTTGGTGTTCAAGCGGATGAAGTGGACAGCGAGATGCGCAGACAGGCGAAAGCGGTCAATTTTGGGATCATTTACGGCATCAGCGACTACGGTTTGTCTCAAAATTTAAACATCCCTCGCAAGCAAGCCGCAGCTTTTATCGAGCAATATTTTAATGTGTTCCAAGGCGTGCGCAAATATATGGATGACACCGTAAAACAAGCCAAAGAAAACGGGTATGTCGCTACGATGCTAAACCGCAGAAGATACTTGCCGGAGATTCGCTCATCAAACTACAATATGCGCTCATTTGCCGAGCGCACGGCGATGAATACGCCGATTCAAGGAACGGCAGCGGATATTATTAAGCTGGCTATGCTCCAATTGTCTAAACGAATGAAGGAAGAAAAGCTGGCCAGCAAGCTGCTTTTGCAAGTGCATGACGAATTGGTGTTTGAAGTGCCGCCGGAAGAATTGGACAAGATGAAAAAAATCGTTCCGGAAGTGATGGAAAACGCCCTTCCTTTGGATGTGCCGCTGAAAGTAGAAGTCAGCTATGGAGCGAATTGGTATGAAGCAAAATGATGTGACGCAGCTTCGAGCAAAGGGTGGTATTCATGCCTGAATTGCCTGAAGTAGAGACCGTAAAACGCACGTTGAATCAATTAATTATCGGAAAGACGATCGATCGCGTAACCGTCAAGCTCCCGCGCATCATTCAACGCCCGGACGATGCGGAACAGTTCAGTGCCATGCTTGCGGGCAGAACGTTTCAAGCGGTGGAGAGGCGGGGCAAGTTTTTGCGATTTTTGCTGGACGGCCTCGTCATGTTGTCCCATCTGCGCATGGAGGGCAGATACGGCGTGTTTGCATCGACAGATCCGATAGAGAAGCATACGCATGTCATTTTTCATTTTACCGACGGCACTGATCTGCGTTACCGCGATGTGCGGCAATTCGGCACGATGCATCTGTTCGATCCCGGGGAAGAGTGGAGGGAGAAGCCGCTCAGCAAATTAGGGCTGGAGCCGCTTGATCCTTCCTTCACGTTCGAAGCTTTCCAAAAGGCGTTGAGCAATCGATCCACCAAAATTAAACCGGTCTTGCTTAATCAAGAAGTTATCGCAGGGCTCGGCAATATTTATGTGGATGAAGCATTGTTTCGCGCGCGTCTTCATCCTGAAACGCCGGTCAAAGACATCGAAGAAAAGCAGCTGCGAAAGCTGCATGAAGCGATCATCGATACGCTTCAAGAAGCCGTTGCCCAAGGCGGTTCTTCCGTGAAATCTTATGTTAACGGCCAAGGCGAGATGGGGATGTTTCAACAATCGCTGCAAGTTTACGGCCGCAAAGCAAAGCCGTGCGTTCAATGCGGAACGCTGATTGAGCGAATCGTTGTCGGCGGCCGCGGCACCCATTATTGTCCAAGCTGCCAGCATAAATCATAGAATTCGATTCACCACTCTGCCTCCAAGCCCATAAACTGGGGTGAGGAGGGAAAGCGATGTCCGGAATCTTATCTATGGCGATGCTCGTGCTTGCCATCAGCATTGATGGTTTAGGCGTAGGAATTACTTACGGTATGCGTAAAATACGCATATCTTGGCCGGCGATTGCGATCATCTCGATCTGTTCTGGGATGATGATGTTCATTTCCATGTCGCTGGGCCTTTGGTTGAGCAAAATCATTGATCCAAACTATGCTGCCCGTCTGGGCGGGATCATTTTGATATTCATCGGACTGGCCGCTGTCATACAAACATTAAACAGGCATGACCGCAGTCCGAGCGGACATAATAATAAAATAAAGTCCAAGCGTTGGTTCATGGTGCTTGGCATATTAAAAACTCCGTCCATCGCCGATTTGGACCGATCCGGAACGATATCGCCGGGGGAAGCGGCATTGCTCGGCACCGCATTGTCTTTAGATGCATTTGGCGCTGGGATCGGCGCATCGATGTTCGGCTTTTCTCCGTCAGCCACCGCATGTTTGACTGCGGTGTGCTGCGGCTTTTTTATCGGGTTGGGATTGTATGCAGGACGAATGGTGAAAGGGATGGGCAAGCTGAAAGTATTTCCCGGCCTCATATTGATACTCATGGGTGTGTGGAAAGGCTTTTTCTAACACACCCGGCCGTTTGGGCCGGCGTACGATCGTTTAATTTAAGGAGGAAGGGGAGCATGCTGTTTGAATATCGGTTTAACTGGAGGCATCGCAAGCGGAAAGAGCACGGTTTCAAAAATGCTTGTTGAACTGGGCGCGCATTTAGTGGATGCAGATCAAATCGCAAGAGAAGTAGTCGCTCCTGGTCATCCGGTATTGTCAAAAGTCGTTTCTCATTTTGGACAAGACATTTTGTTGGCTGACGGTTCATTGAATCGCAAAAAGCTTGGAGAAATTATTTTTCATGATCCTTCGCAAAAAAAAGCGCTGGAGTCGATTTTGCATCCGCCTATACGGGCCGTCATGCTGGAAAGGATGCGAATATTGGAACAGCAGCATCCCGATCAATTAGTGGCAGTCGATGTGCCGCTGTTGTATGAATCCGGTTTGAGCCATTATTTTGATGAAGTGTGGGTCGTCTATGTTCCAAAATCTGTTCAGTTGGAAAGGCTGATGAAGCGAAACCAGCTGACTGAAGCGGAAGCTGAAGCACGAATTAACGCGCAATGGCCGATCGAAAAGAAAAAAGAACTGGCTGATGTTGTCATTGACAACAGCGGGAGCATAGAGCAAACAAAAGCTCAGGTTGAAGCCCTTTGGAAGAGGAAGGGACTGCAATGAGCTTTTTCAGAAAGAAAAGACATTATGCGCTGCTGCTTGTCATTTTTGTCTTTTTTTTGTTTTACAGCACTGATTGGATTGGACAACTTATATATCCGATTCACTTTAAAGAGGATATTCGCATCAGCTCGGAGAATTATAATGTAGACCCGCTGCTGGTGGCAGCGATTATTCGGGTGGAAAGCAATTATGTGCCCGATAAAGTTTCTGTGAAGAATGCGCAAGGTTTAATGCAAATTATGCCGAATACGGCTGACTGGCTCGTTGAGCTGCATGATTTAAATCCGCTTGGAAATGATGAATTGTTAAGGGCGGACGTGAATATTGAGATCGGGGCTCTTTATTTGTCCGTATTGAGCCGTCAATTTGAAAAGCAGCTGAACGGGGCATCAGATGAGCAAAAAGTCGCTTTTTTAGCGGCTGCTTATAATGCTGGACCGGGCAATGTTTCTGCTTGGATGAAGCAAAACATTTGGGACGGCAGTTTGGACGGCGTGTCGCAAATTCCATATGGAGAAACGCGCCATTATGTTAGACGAGTGTTGTATTATTACAATAAGTATCAACATTTTTACGAAAATGAATTTTAGGCTCGAACCGGCCGATGTTCAGCCGGTTCGAACCTTTAGGTTAAAATGCGTTAAAATTGTTGTTGATTACCTGCTAATTGCTGTTCAGCGATTTGAACCAGACGACGAGTGATGTGTCCACCGATTGCACCAGTGTCGCGAGTAGCCATGTTGCCGTAGTAACCATCTTGAGGAATAGCAATTCCAAGTTCTTGGGCTACTTCATATTTCAGTTGATCCAAAGCAGCTGCTGCTTGAGGGACAACTAAAACGTTACTGGAACGACTTTGTCCTTGACCCATTGATCTGTTCACCTCCTTGCCGTTGGTAATCCTATTATGCTCGTTCTGCAAAAGTTTATGTGCGGATATTCAAAAAATAAAGCGAGGTAAAGGTTGGAATCAGAATCTTTTCTAACGTGATAATGAACATTAAAAAGAGGAGAGAATTGAGCAAATGAAATGTCCATTCTGTGATTACAATGGTACGAAAGTGCTGGATTCGCGTCCGGCGAATGAAAATCGTTCCATTCGGAGAAGAAGAGAGTGTGAACAATGTCAGCGTCGCTTTACTACTTTCGAAATGGTGGAGGAAACTCCGCTGATGGTCATTAAAAAAGGCGGAAACAGAGAAGAGTTCAGCAGGGAAAAAATATTGCGCGGCTTAATTCGAGCTTGCGAGAAGCGGCCGGTATCGATCGAGCGCCTTGAACAAATTGTGTCCCAAGTTGAGCAGGAAATTCGCCGAACCGCACATGCCGAAGTAGACAGCCAACGGATCGGGGAGATTGTGATGGAACTTCTTTATCCTGTTGATGAAGTGGCTTATGTGCGCTTTGCCTCCGTGTACCGTCAATTTAAAGATATCAACATGTATATGAAAGAACTGAATGCATTGCTGCAGAAGGGATCTTATGAAGCGAATGAGCGCTGATGTTTTATAAATGATGTTCAAATGCGAAGCTGTCCATGCTGATGCCATCGTTCGCGACGGCTTCGTTTAATGTTTGAGCTAATTGCGATGTTCGGAAAACCGGACGGGACAAGGGGTAGAAGATAAGCGAAAATAAATTTTCCCCCAAATTAAAACGAAAAAATGCGGGGTTTTGGGCGTAAAAAGAGAGGCCGGGCTAAATTTCACCCCAGCCTCCCGATATGGTAACAAATAGTAAACAGGCGAGTCCTTCCATGGTAAAATTGTAATTGCCGAAAAAACAATTTCCACTATGAGAGGAGCCGCCTGCATGGCTATTATACCACAACTGAAACTGTTTGAGTGGAATGAAATTCAAACGCTCGGAGACCTGGATCGTCTGCGTCTGGTACTGGAATACATGCCGGACGAAGAGTTGATGGTCGCGCTCGAACGCAAACGCGGAAAAGGCCGTGACGATTACCCGATTCGAGCCATGTGGAATTCCGTATTGGCGGGTATTGTTTTTCAGCACGAAAGTGTGGAGAAACTGCGGCGGGAACTTGCCCGCAACGGACAACTTCGGGAAATGTGCGGTTTCGACAATCAAGTGCCGCCCTCATGGGTTTTCACACGGTTTCTAAAGAGCTTGAAGGATCATGAATCGATGATCGAAGCGATGTTCGACCGGCTGGTTCGGCAAATCGGCGAAGTTCTTCCCGACTTTGGCCGGCATTTGGCGATGGACAGCAAAGCTGTCGCATCGTTTGCCAAACACAGGAACAAACATGAAACACCGGACGGACGTCGGGATACCGATGCGGACTATGGCTGTAAAACGTATCGAGGCCAACGGGAAGACGGCACGTTGTGGGAAAAAATCGTCCGGTGGTTCGGCTACAAGCTGCATCTGATTGTCGATGCGACGTATGAGCTGCCGGTGGCGTATTCGGTAACCAAGGCATCGGCTTCGGATGTGATCGAAGGGCATGCCTTGCTGGAGCGGATGCAGGAAAAACAGCCGGAAATATTGAAGGCGGCGGAAACGCTGGCGGCAGATCGCGGTTATGATGACACGAAACTGATCGTCAAATGCTGGGACGAGCATCGGATCAAGCCGGTGATCGATATCCGCAATTGCTGGAAAGACGGGGAAAAAACGCGCGTGCTGACCGGTAAGGAGAACGTCGCCTATGACTACCGGGGCCACGTGTATTGTTTTTGTCCGGTAACGGGAACGCAGCGGGAGATGGCGTGCGGCGGATTTGAAAAAGACCGCAACACGCTTAAGAAGCTTTGTCCGGCCAAGCAATACGGGATCGAATGCAAAGGGCAAGCCCAATGTCCGGTGGCGCAAGGAATCCGGATCCCGCTTTCGGAAGACCGGAGGATATTTACGCCGATTGACCGGGCCAGCTACAAGTGGGAAAAAGAATACGACAAGCGAACAGCGGTAGAACGCGTCAACAGTCGTTTGGACGTGTCTTTTAGCTTTGAATTGCATACGATTCGCGGGATGGCCAAGATGAAAATGCGATGCGGGCTGGCGCTTTGCGTGATGCTGGCGATGGCGTTGGGGAGAATTCAAGAAAACCAGGCTGAGAAGATGAGAAGCTTGGTGGCGTAAGAAGATATCCAGATCTGGATAAGTCGCCAAAACACCAATCCACAAAGCCGGGTTCTGTGGATAACGGGATTCGTGTGCCCTTTTACGGTCCGGATTCGCCGTCGAGCGCTGACATCCGCGTTGATTATGCTGTGATACCGTCTAAGACACTTAAGTGTGCGTATTCATTCCGCACTCACCGATCACAAAAAAGGCACATCGCAAATAGCTC
>CALKAN010000368.1 GCA_937983035.1 uncultured Paenibacillaceae bacterium
TATCTTTTGGCTGCTGCAGTTTTGAGTTAAATGACTAAAGTATGCAAAGGGTTATTGTCAAGAAAAGCTGTCGAAACTGAAGTGTTGAATTCAGGAAATGCTGTTCAAAGCTTTGAATTTTGATTTTTGAAAAAGTACATGTGCGATAGATGAAAAAAGTCGTTGGAAATTAAAAAAATTTCCTTCGGCTTTTTTAATGAAGCTCAATCCACAGTTGATGAAACAATTAAATATTGTTAGAATATTCATAATAATAATTCAATCTAAAAAGGAGGTTTTTGCAGTGACGACATCCTCACTCGTTTTATCCAGACAGCTGTTAGTAGGAGAACTGCTGAAACGGGCAGCCCATAAGGCGCCAAACAAAACAGCATTTGTATATAACGATGAGTCGCGCACCTTTCGAGAAATGAAAATTCGCGCCAATCAAGTAGCCGGCTGGCTGCAGTCTGAGAACATTTCGATCGATGATAAAGTTGGGTTTATACTAAAAAACGGCTTGCCTTTTGTGGAGGTCTTTTTCGGCGTCTCATTGTCTGGAGCCGTCGGCGTGCCGATCAATTTTCGGCTGCAAGCAGATGAAGTTGAATATATCGTCAATAACTCAGACAGCAAACTGTTGATTATCGATGAAGAATATGCGCCAATGATTCAATCGATTCGAGAACGGATGCCAAAAGTCGAAAAAGTGGTTGTCGTTGGCAGCCAGCATGAAGATTTTATCAGCTACGATTCGATTTTCAATCAACCCGTTGAAGCAAAAATTGTTGAAACGCTTCGCGATGATGATCCGTGCATGATCGTGTACACATCCGGAACAACGGGAAAATCGAAAGGCGCTGTCCTAACCCATAAAAATTTGTGCCAAAATGGGATGAACATGCTTTGGGAAGCTGGCATTGGCTTGAACTTCAAGCAGCTTGTCGTTGCACCGCTTTTTCACATTGCCGCGATGTCGACGCTGATTAACAATTGCTACGTTCAAGGCACATCATACATTCATCGTGAATTTGATCCCGTTGCTGTGCTTGAAACGATTTCAAAAGAACAAATCAATTCCATCTTTCTCGTGCCTGCCATGTGGAATTTCCTTTTCCAGGTTCCGCAGTTGTCAAGCTACGATTTGCAGTCCGTTCAGATTGGGATTACTGGCGGAGCCATAGCGCCGGTCGAATTGAAGAAAAGAATCATGCATTATTTTCCTAATGCTGGATTGTTTGATGCTTTTGGGCAGACTGAAATGAGTCCTGTGACGACGTGCTTGCATCCTGAAGATACGCTGCGAAAGCCAAATTCTGTCGGACGGCCGGTCATCAATGTTGAAGTGAGGGTTGTCGATGATGAAATGAATGATGTGCCAATTGGGAAAATTGGCGAAATTGTCTATCGCGGGCCAACGACAATGAAAGAATATTATAAAAATCCTGAAGCGACCGAAGAGGCATTTGCTGGCGGGTGGTTTCACAGCGGCGATCTTGTGAGAATGGATGAGGAAGGATTCATCTATGTGGTTGATCGCAAAAAAGACATGATTATTAGCGGAGGAGAAAACATTTATCCAGCAGAAATTGAAGAAGTGCTGTATACGCATCCTGACATATTGGAATGCGCGGTCATCGGTGTGCCGGATAAAGATTGGGGCGAAAATGTAAAGGCTTGCATTGTCGTAAAGCCTGGCAAATCTCTGGATGCAGAAGATGTGATCCAATATTGCGCCAAAAAAATCGCTTCCTATAAAAAACCGAAAGAAGTTGAATTTCTTGAGCAATTGCCGAGGAACGCTGCTGGAAAAGTATTAAAACAAGTGTTGAGAAAACAGCATGAAATGAGCAAAGAGACGAGTTGATGTTCACGCGGTCAGGCAGAACAACTTAGTGGCGTTTCGCTAAGCAGCAATGGTAAAATTGCAGCAGAAGAACATATCCAGCCGGAAAGGAGTTTTCCACATTGAAAATTGTTGCGATTGAACCGACGCCAAGCCCGAATTCGATGAAAATCGTTGTAAATCAAACACTGCCTGATCGACAAAGTTTTCAATATAAACCTTCTGATAAAAATGTTCCGCCGCTGATGAAGGAGCTGCTTGAAATCGAAGGCGTAAAAGGACTCTACCATGTCGCTGATTTTATTGCGCTCGACCGCTATCCGAATGTGGCGTGGGAAGATATTTTGCCAAAAGTCCGCAAAGTGCTTGGAGATGTTGATGCAGAAGAAATGGAACGGACAAAAAAACAAAAAGCAGAGATGAAATCGTTTGGGGAAGTGCAAGTGTTCGTTCAATTTTTCCGTCATATTCCAATGCAAATCAAGCTTGTTGCCGGCGATGAAGAAAAACGGGTGGGATTGCCTGAACGGTTTCAACAGGCGATTATGGATGCGCAGCATGCATCTCCTAACATTGTGATGGAGAGGAAATGGATTGAACAAGGAATCCGCTACGGAGAACTTGATGAGATTGGAAAAGCGGTTGCGGAAGAAATTGCTGCATCTTATGACGAAGAAAGGCTGCGGAAATTAGTCGAAGCGGCATATGAGCAAAATGAAGGAGACACTTACGCAAGACCGGCAATAACGGCTGATGAAGTGCGCGAAGCGATGAAAAGTTCGGATTGGAGAGTCCGATTTGCAGCTTTGGAGAGGCTGAACCCGACAAAAGAAGATATTCCTTTGCTTGCAGATGCGCTTGAAGATGAAAAATCTTCAATTCGCAGATTGGCTGTCGTCCATCTCGGATTGATTGACGATGAAGCCGTTCTTCCATACTTATATAAGGCGCTGAAGGACAAATCCGTTTCCGTTAGACGAACAGCGGGAGACTGTTTGTCTGATCTAGGAAGCCCGAAAGCCATTCCTGCAATGATTGAAGCTTTGAAAGATGAGAACAGGCTTGTCCGCTGGCGTGCAGCGATGTTTTTATATGAAGTGGGAGATGAACGCGCCATCCCCGCTTTAAAAGAAGCGGAATCGGATCCTGAGTTTGAAGTCGGTCTGCAAGCGAAGATGGCGCGAAAGCGAATTGAAAGCGGAGAAGAAGCTGCCGGCTCGGTTTGGCAGCAAATGACGGAGATTAGAAAAAAATCATGAATCAGCTAACGCTCAGTTGCGGCAAAAATCCATCGTTTCTAAATGAAACGATGGGAAATTTAAAAAATTTATTAGTCTGACTATTCCGAAGGGTTGATTTAATCTGTCTTTTATTCATAGGATTTAAAACAATATTC
>CALKAN010000369.1 GCA_937983035.1 uncultured Paenibacillaceae bacterium
GGCGGAGCCTATCAGCAGGAAAGTTCGGCCAGCTGCCGTCCTAAATACGGTGCGCTGCAGTTAATGATGCATCCAGACGGGCCGTCGCCGCGATTCGGATCCTGCTATTTTCTTTTATATCCTGAAGTTGCCCGCCGTTCCACCTTCACCTATTTGGATTCGCATCAAGAATCGAAGGAACGAGGCACGATCGATTTTTTTCCTTTACAATAAATAATGTTTCACGAGCCAAGCGACGCCATCTTCTTCATTCGAAGGCGCGATGAGATCCGAAGCTTGTTTCACGGCATCCTGCGCATTCCCCATCGCTGCGCCTAAACCGGCTAATTTAATCATGGATAGATCATTCAAACTGTCGCCGACCGCAATCGCTTCTGACAATGGAATATCAAGCAGCCAGCAAACTTGAATTAACCCAGTGCCTTTATTTACCGCAAACGGATTCACTTCGATGTTCATCGGGCTTGAATTTGTAATTTCCAACTCATTCCAAGAGCAGATTTCGTCGCGTATTTCTTTTAAACAAGATTCATTTTCTGTTTTGACAGCAAGCTGAAGCCATTGTTCCGAATGAACATCTTCCGGCCAATCGTTTGCGCTGACCTCTCCGCGAACCGTATGCCCCCAGTAACTGACATCATCTCCGTATTGCTTCACGAAAGACAGAATCTTTTCCACATAAACTGAACGAAGCAAATGTCTGGCAAGCAATCGATCCGGCGTTCTCCACACTTCGCTTCCATTGTTAACGATGAGCGGAACGTTAAGATTCAACTGCTCAACATACGGAATCACTTGTCGAATCGATCTGCCCGTTGCCAATATGACATAAACGCCGTTACCAGCCGCCTCCTGAATGGCCTCTCTGTTTGCGGCAGATATTTCCCCATTTCGATTTAACAACGTGCCGTCCATATCCAATGCAATAAGTTTATAATTCATTTTTCCCCTCCATGTGATCTTTTTGAGCCTTTTCTCTGTCGTTGCAAATCGCTTGTTCATTTCTAAATTCAATCGGATCATGAAACAGAAGCTGCAGTCAGGCTGATCATTTGCAAGACCGCTAAACCGCTGATTAATACCGCGGATTTTGCAAAATTACTCAACCATAATCATTAGCAAACCGACGTCAAAACTTCGTTTCATCCCCAGTGCTGATCATTTGCAAAGCTGCTGATCCTGCTAGCAGCCTAATGGATGATTTCGAAATATTTAATTTATCAAATATACCATAACTTACTTGTATTAGACGAAGATTATGACAATGTAAAAAAGGCGTAAACAATCAATCAGCTGCGAGTTCTCAACTGTTGCAAGTCGTTCGCTGCCAGGAGTCAACCGCTAATCGCTGCGTTCCTATTTGGTAGACTTCGTTTGGCAAATAATAATCTGCACTTCGTTCTCATGCATGCGTGATCGAAAGGAATGTTTTTATGGGAGGATTCGTCTTTCTTTCATTTCTTTGGAAGATATATTATTTTCTGGTGCGGTTTGAGGGGATGCGCCGTTATTTTGAAGTTTGCTTCATTCCTTTTGAATCGAAGTACAAAAAAATGAGGCTTCGGCAAGAAACATGATCATATTTGTATCCTATTATTTAAATATTGAATTCCGGTTCAAACCATCAGGAAAGGAAATTCAAAATTCCGTCCAATGGGGGAGAAATCGGTCATTTTTTTGAAGTTGGGCATCAAATTTTTGAATAAAAGTTCAAAAAAACTGTTCGTGCAATGCAACCATGCGTCTAACCAAAAAAATCAAGCATAAAACCGCCTAATTTTCTCAAGCGAATGTATCAACTCCTATCATGCAGTAAATCTACCCTATGAAACGAAAGGATAGAGTATTTTGCTGCTATCATGCAGCCGATGAACAATTCAGCTCCAGCGTTAATAGATGAAGGATCAGCTCCAGCGTCAATGAAGGATTCAGTCCCAGCATTCATGATCTGCATCCTTTAACATTTTGGCGTGAACATATCCTTCACGAATGCCGTACGGACTGACGATAATATGAGAACAACTAAAACGTTTTGCAATCGAGTGCAAAATCATCATGCCTGGTACAATCGTATGTATGCGTTCCGGCGCATGCTGCACGATGGGGGCAATCGTTTCCTTGCTGCAGTCGCGAAATCGCCGCAGCATATTTTCAATAAGCGAAACAGGAAGCTTGTTGTGCTCAATCGCCCCGTAAATGGCCTCACATACTTTCACTGCAGCTCGCACCGTGCCGCCGATCCCGTATAGATTTTCATACTGCCCTTGAGGAAGCGCCAGCTCTTCCATTTGATTCCGCACGATGTTCTGGATCTGCACGTACTCTTCCAAGCTCGGGAAAAGACCGTCAACATAGTTTGCATACACGTTTAATGCGCCTAAAGGCATGCTTTTGGCTGACCTCATTTGATGTTGAGCATATATGATAATCTCCGAACTGCCGCCGCCGATGTCCGCAAACACGCCGTCCTGCACATCCGTGCCCAGAGTGACGCCGATAAAGCCAAGCTTTGCCTCTTCTTCTCCGGCCAATACGTCCACCGCAAAGCCGGTTTCCGTGCGAATCACTTCCACCGCTTCATCCCGATTTGCAACGTTCCTGATCGATGCGGTGGCAAACACGCGGATGTGATCGGATTCGATTTGCAATCCGTTCAAAATGCGGCGATATTCATTTAACACGCGGCAGACTGCAGCCATGCCTTCTTCATTTAAGCAGCCATTTTCCACGTAACTGACAAGTCCGAGCACGGTTTTTTTATCAAATAAAAGATTCGGCTTCTGATTGACAGTTTGAAAAACGGCCAACCTTACTGTATTCGAACCTAAATCGATTACCGCCAACAATGACAATGGCCCCAACCCCAATGCGAATGGAATGTTTCACTAAAAGATTCATGCGAAAGAAAAAAGTTTGCTTGCATTTCTTAGTGATCCCAGAATCGCACTTCATTATGCACCTGTCGCCATGTGCTGGCAAAGACGCATCCTTGCGTGATCAGAAGGATGAGATGAGCATCGATGAGATGAGCATCAATAAAATCATCAGCATAGAACTGAATTAAAAAAAATGAAGCTGAATCGCCAGCGGATGGAAATGAATGCAAAAGATTCTGCATAATGCTCCCATATCTGGGAAATGATACGGTACGGGAGGTGAAACGGGTGAATTTCACACATAAGCTGCTCGCTTTTTTTAAAGGGGATAAAAACACGCCATCGCGCTCTAACCCCGCTAATGTAACAACAAAACCGCAGACTAAAACGGAACTGACATTAGAACGTTTGCAAGAAGCTTTTGAAGATATTCACGACGCAACGCTGCAGGAAATTACAAACGATGCTGCTCAGATTACTTTATTTTATATTGAATCATTGATCGATGTCGATAAGATGCAATCAAACATTATCGGACCATTGCTGCTCAAGCCGAATGCAAGAATGGAAGACACGATTCTTGCAAATGAAATCCGCGGACTGGAAACGTTGGAAGAAGCGGTTGAAAGCGTGCTGCAAGGTTATGTCGTCTTATTTGACGGCGCAAGGGCGTTGGCCGCGAATACCCCGAACACGCTCAGCAGATCGATTGAACAGTCTGAGCAAGAGCATATCGTTTACGGGCCTAAAGACAGCTTAAGCGAACTGCTTGAACAAAACTTAACTTTAGTGCGAAGAAGACTTCCTACAACGTCGCTGAAATCCCGCATATACACCGTCGGCTCGCTTTCCAAAACGAGCGTCGCCGTGTTGTATATGGACGGAATTACGAACCCGGATATTTTAGAGATCGCGTTTGATAAAACATCAAAAGCAGACTATGACACCATTTTGGATTCATCACATCTCAGGGCATACCTCGAAGATCATATGCACAGCGTATTTCCGCAGCTGCAGCAAACCGACCGGCCTGACGTCATCGCAGCGGCGCTGACCAGCGGCAAAATCGTTTGGCTTGTGGCGAACACGCCTTTTGCTTTAATCGGTCCTATTACTTTTTTTGATCTGTTTCAATCACCGGAAGACTACATCCACCGCTGGATGATCGGCACTTTTCTCCGGACGCTGCGGTTTGCTGCCTTTTTTCTGGCCATCGTGCTGACACCGCTGTATGTGGCGCTGACGATGCATCATTACAATTCCATTCCGTTGGAAATTTTATATATGCTGCTGGAAAGCCGCAGCACGGTTGCTTTCAGCCCGATGTGGGAAGCGACGTTTATGATCTTAACGACTGAAATTTTGAAAGAAGCGAGTCTGCGCATGCCGTCCAAATTAGGACAGACGCTGGGGATCGTCGGCGGCATCGTCATCGGACAAGCTGCCGTTCAAGCCGGATTTGCCAGCAACATATTAATCATTCACATCGCCATCGCAGCGATCGCTTCATTTCTCGTTCCGAACTATTTGATGACCAACTCCAGCAAGCTTATACAATTAGCACTGCTCTTCTTAGCCGCTTGGATCGGGATGTGGGGCATTCTGTTTGGCATTGTATGCATGGCGATCCATCTAAACCGACTGACTTCTCTGCAGCAGCCGTACTTAGCGCCGTTAATTCCATTTATATGGAAAGACTGGAAGGACACCTTATTCAGGCTGCCCATTACGGTGATGAATGAACGGCCGGCTTGGCTGCGCCCAGTGCAACGCAATCGCAAAGGAGAGAATAGAAGGTCATGAAATCCAACCTGGAAGAAAATCGAGCCCGTTTATTTAAAGTTGACGAACCTTTGCAAACTTTCATATGGGCGATCTTGATCAATCGATTTCAAGTAGACTATTTTCTCCTTTTGCTGCCCAGCATGCTAGTCGCCCCCCATATGATCTGGCTCATTCTGGCTGCAGGTTTGCTGGCCGGGCTGCAAGTATACGGCATGGGAAAATATTTGGATGCAGCAGGCACGGTTTCGTTAAAAAAACGATTTGCGGCGCTGAGTGAAAATTTGTGGGTCAGGCTGATGATGATCGCAGCATGCGCCGTCATCACTTTGAAACTGACGATTTTTTTAAGAGGATACGCCGGATTGGTGCATCAATATTTGTTTCCAACCGCGAACACAAAACTGTTCATATCCTTAATCGTCATCGGTTCATTCCTGCTGGCAAAAGGCGGCCTTTCCTCGACGATTCGGTTCAGCGTGATCGCCTTTATTGCAACGTTTTTTATTTTGCTGTTCAATGTGCATTTTCTGTTTCCATCGAACGCCAACTATTATCATTTGCTTCCGCTGCTGCCGCAAGAAGGCACCGATTATTCATGGAAATCTTTATTTACTTTATGGTCATTGCATGGCGGGCCGGAATACATCTTGGCACTGACGATCTGGGCAGAAAAAAAAAGAATTACCCCATATTTGCTCACAGGCCATACGTTGACCACGCTCGAATATGTTTTTATATTTACAGCTACACTGCTGTTTTTCGGGCCTTCTTACTTGCAGACATTGCAATTTCCCGTCATCGGATTAATCCGCTATGTCCAGCTGCCATTTTTTGAACGAATCGAAATGTTTGTCATCTCGCTCTACATGACAACTCACATATTAATCTGCTCGATCCTGGTGCTGCTCATGTATGGGGCCGTGCGCATCCTCTTCAAACGAATTCACAAACCGACAACGATGAAAGGGCTCTTTGCTGTCCATGTCGTGCTGCTCATTTATTTGTTTATCGCCGATACGTTGTTTTTATCGACAGAACTGACACAAACGATTTGGGAAAATATTCATCTGATTGTCAGCGGCATTACTTTTCTCATCGTTCCTTTTCTTGTGATGTTTCTATTAAGAAACCGAAAGAAGGTTGTCAGATGAAACGAACGATCATCCTGATCTGCATCATGCTGGGAACAGTCTTGACCGGCTGCGGCATCGTGCCAAAAACAAATGTCATTGAAGAAATATCTCCTTCCATCGTCATCTATATCGATCGCAATGAAGAGGGAAAGCTTGTGCAAACCGCTCTCATTCCATCCTCGAGCGAAGAAAGCATCAAGTATTTGACCACAGATGTGGACATCATGAAAGAAGCGAGGAACAACTTCAGATCGGA
>CALKAN010000370.1 GCA_937983035.1 uncultured Paenibacillaceae bacterium
TTGCTCGTGAATATGTAAACATGATTCGTGCCATTATCCGTTATTCATGCTTCTTTCGGCGTTCATGCTTCTCTCCGCGCGAATGAAGGCGACGAACCGCTTCGCTTCTTCGGGTGTCAATTCTCTTCCGTCGATCGTTAATGTAAATTTCTTCAAAAGATCCTGTTCAGACAGCTCCAGGCTTTCTACGAATTTCAACGTAGCCCCGTCCAGCTGCGCAGTCGGATCATCCGTGCGACCCAATATATAATCGATCGTTACTTTGAAGTGATTAGCAATGCGGCTAAGCGTATCGAAATCTGGTTCCCTGCGGTTTTGTTCATAATGGGAGAGAGCCGCTCGAGAAATCTTCAGTAATTTTGCCAGTTCTTCCTGGGTCAAATTACGTTTCTTTCTCAATTCCGCTATGCGGTCCCCGTATCTCATTTTTGACATCCCCCTCTAAAACGATGTTCATATTTTTATATAATAATCTTACTTCCGAAAAAAGACATGCTGCGATACAAAATGGATCATTTCGACATGAAATGACATGGAAAATATGTGCAAAAATTGACCCGATAACCTTATATTACTGCATTTAGGAAAGAAATGAAAGGGAATGGCTCTAATTATCTGGCTTGTATTAATTGACTTATTTCGACATCTATTTTACCATAGATTCCGCTAAAACGATATGCAATTTTTACAAGATTTCGCAAAAAATTGTTTTGTAAAGATTCGTTCATAATTGATGTAAAGCCATAATTTCCGAAGGGAAGTGATGATCGACATGAAGAAGGCTGAGTCATTCGCTGAGGGATTGGCCAAACGCGAGGAAGAAGATATTGTCCTATTTCGGCAAGGAGTGCCCGGTTTTGAACACCTAAAACGCTACGTTTTGTTCCGAATGGATGAGCAGCTCCCTTTTTATTGCCTGCAGGCAGCAGATGAAGCTGCGGTGCAATTTTTGGTCGTGGATCCGTTTTTGTTTTATCCGCAATATGAATTTGAACTTTCTAAAACGGTGCAGTCGGAATTAAATATTCGCAGCGAAGACGATGTGCAAATATTTTGCATCGTGTCCGGGGCGGCCGATTTCAAGCGTGCAACACTGAATTTGATGGCTCCGATTGTTTTAAATGTGGAGACGAGAGACGCGCAGCAGGTAATTTTGCATGAGAGCAATTATAAGACGAAGCATCCGCTGTGGCCGGATCAGCCGAAGGGTGAAGAAGCTTGAACGGAATAAGGAGGCCTGCTTATGTTGGTATTGAGTCGTAAAAAAGGAGAATCCATCATGATCGGCAGCGACATTGAGCTTGTCGTTTTGGAAACGGCCGGCGATACTGTGCGAATCGGCATTAAAGCGCCTGCACAAGTGGAGATTCTTCGCAAAGAAGTATATGAGGCGATCCAGCAATCAAACCGGGAAGCAGCAGAACATCAGTGGTCAGCGGAAGAACTGAGACAGTGGATGGAGAAGATGAAGCCGAGAAAGTGATTCATAAATATATGTTGTTTTTTGCAAAACTCGAACATTCATTTTTTTATTTTTTTGCAGAAAAACTATTAAAAAAATAAAATGGTCCTCCGATAAAATAAATAGCGGCCTGTTACAGGCAGGGCGGCCGACCTGTTCCGTAACAGACTAAAACCCACAAGGATGTGGAAGAACTACTTCAAGGAGGAAGAAAACGATGATTATTAACCACAACATTTCTGCGTTGAATACGCACCGCCAATTAGGCATCAACAACAACTCTGCTGCTAAAGCGATGGAAAAGCTTTCTTCAGGTCTTCGCATCAACCGCGCAGGCGATGATGCTGCAGGCTTGGCGATTTCCGAAAAAATGCGCGCTCAAGTAAGAGGTTTGGAGCAAGCAAGCAGAAACGCTCAAGACGGTATTTCCTTGATCCAAACTGCTGAAGGTGCATTGACTGAGACTCATGCGATCCTGCAGCGGATGCGTGAACTGGCTGTTCAAGCTGCAACGGATACTTACAGCGATGACGACCGTGCGTTGCTGCAAGAAGAAATTGATGAGCTCGTAGATGAACTCGATCGCATTGCTAACAATACTGAATTTAACGGTGAAACGTTGCTTGACGGCAGTTTCACAGGCAAAGTGATTCATATCGGAGCGAACAGCGGACAAACATTAGCCATTGAGTTTGGAGATATGACCAGCGGAACATTATTGTCTGCAACAGATTTGAGCACCCAAGCTAATGCAAATACATTGATTGATGCGATTGATACTGCCATTGAAACTGTATCTAAAGAAAGAGCTACGCTTGGTGCTTGGCAAAATAGATTAGAGCATACGATTAAAAACCTTGACAATACTGCAGAAAACTTGCAAGCTGCTGAGTCCAGAATCAGAGACACGGACATGGCGAAAGAAATGATGGAATTCACTCGTGCCAACATTCTTAACCAAGCAGCTACTGCAATGTTGGCTCAAGCGAACCAACAGCCGCAAGGCGTTCTGCAACTGCTTCGTTAATTTGAACCCTCTTAAATTTTTCAAAAGACCGCAGATTTTGATCGCGGTCTTTTTTCTTTGCATTCGCATCTCATGCTGCAGCGCATCCTTTATTCACAGGGCGGCATTTTTGATGTTTCATGATTTCAATATAGTGTGAAAATGCATAAGAGTTGACATGCATGAAAGTCATTCAATTTTTGCAATATTATTTGCAATGCACTGTGCGTGTTCTATAACATTCCGCCTAATTTTTACCGATAAATCAAGTAAGTCAAACAAATCAATGGGCTGTCAGACGTTTGAAAAGCTTGGCCGTTTAAATCTTTGGCTGGATGGGACAGACGTGAGACTTGAACTGCTGAGAAGATGATGCCAGCCAGCGTTTTTTTGACGGATGCGTCATTGGATGCGTGCTTTGTTCAACTGTCTGAGGCTATTGATTGATTTAAAATTAGTGACGGAGGCAAGATGTCAGATGAATCCAAATATTTCTGTTGGAAATCATCGGGAAGTATCGCAAACGTTAACGAGACAATCATCTGCAGATCCGGTGAAACGCTCTGTGGTGGATACCGATAAATTGAAGCAGGCAGAACGGAGCGGCGAGACTTTTACAATCAGCGAAAAACAACTGATTCAAGCGATTGAACAAGCGATCAAATCGATGCAAGGAAAGGAAACGCATTTGCAATTTTCAGTGCATGAGTCGACCAAGCAAATTATGGTAAAGGTCATTAACTCAGAAAACGATGAAGTCATTCGGGAAATTCCGCCAGAACATTCTTTAGACTTTTTGGCAAAAGTTTGGGAACGCGCGGGCTTGATCATTGATGAGAAGCGATGATCAAGCAAGGAAGCGAAGCAGGCATCATCGTGAGCAGCATTAAGAAACTATTGCTCGAAAATATTTAAACGGCAGAAAGCAAGGAGGGATACATTAATGATGCGCATAACAGGATTAGCATCAGGAATAGATACGGAAAGCATAGTAAAGCAATTAATGGAAGCCCATCGCATTCCGCAAACGAAACTGGTGCAGCAGAAACAAATTCTCGAGTGGCAGCGGGACGATTACCGCACGGTGAACTCGAAGATTTTAGAATTCCGCAATTTAATGTTCGATATGACATTAAGCGCAACGTACAATAAAAAGTCTGTGACGATTTCGAACGATTCGGCATTCAGCGCAACCGCGGCAGGCAATGCTCCGGAAGGTTCTTACAGCATAAAGGTAAAACAATTGGCAAGGGCGGCTTCGTTGATCTCAAATGAGCTGGATGTCAAAGATAACGTTATATTAGATCGCAACACGCAACTGAAAGATTTAAATGGATTTATCAATGGAACGAATTTTACTGTAAATGGAATAGATATTGAAATTACTGAAGAAAACACCATCTCAGATTTTGTAAGCAGCATAAATGCAGTTAAATCTGAAACGGGCGTCTCGGTAAGTTTTGATGAGAGTTTAGGAAGACTCTTTTTTACAACTGATGCAACAGGACAGGATGCGTCCATTAAGCTTGGCAGTGAAAATGCTAACTTTTTAAAAGCGCTGGGTTTAACAGAGTTGGAGACAAAAGAAGTAGTAAAGCAAGGCGAAAACGCTGTGGTTGAATTCAACGGCACGGAGTTGGAGTTCTCTTCCAACAGCTTCACGATTAACGGCATTCAAATACAAGCCAAAGCGGTGCAAGATACAGAAGTTTTTGTCACTGTGAACCATGATGCGGAAGCGATCTTTAATCAGGTCAAAAAATTCGTTGATACGTACAATGAGATGATCGAGCTGATTAACGGTGAGCTGAGCGAGAGAAGGTTCCGCAACTTTCCGCCGTTAACAGAAGAACAGAAAAAGGAAATGACGGAAAGAGAAATTGAGCTTTGGGAAGAAAGGGCGCGGAGCGGGATGCTGCGCGGCGATCATTTGTTAAGCTCCGCCTTAGACTCATTCCGCAGAGCATTGTCGTCACAAGTGGAAGGATTGCCGGAAGGCGCGATCAGCCACCTGTCTGAAATCGGCATTAAGACCGGAGCATGGACGGAGAAAGGGAAGCTTCATATCGATGAGCAAAAATTAAGAGATGCCATTGCGAAAAATCCGGACGAAGTGGCAGCTTTGTTCCGTGCAAAAGATGGGGATACGAAAGGCATAGCCGTGCAGTTGGTGGAACAAGCGGATCGAGTCATACGCAGCATTGTAGACAAGGCTGGGCGCGAAGGCAGCGTGAATACGCAATATGAGCTTGGGAAACGCATCGATGACGTGGATGACAGGCTCAGCAATATGGAACGCAAACTGATCGATTTAGAAAACAGATACTACCACCAATTTACGGTCATGGAAAAATATATCAGCCAAATGAACAGCCAAAGCATGTGGCTGATGCAGTTCTTCGGAGGCATGTAATCAACAAGGAGTGAGTGCTCGTGTACACAGCACAGTCTAACGTTTATTTTGAAAATTCAGTCAATACGGCCAGTCCTGCGCGGCTGTTAATTCTTTTGTGCGATGGAGCGATCCGGCACTGCCGTCAAGGAATGGAGGCAATCAAGCAAAAAAATTTCGAAAAAAAGAACTACCACCTTTGCAAAGCGCAAGATATCGTCCGTGAGTGGATCATTACGCTGGATAAAGACGCCGAAATCGCTCCATCGCTGCTGTCATTGTACGACTACTTTTTGAGAAGGCTCATCGATGCCAATGTGGAAAATGATGCGAGCGCAGTGGAGGAAGTGTTGGAATTTTTAAAAGAATTAAAAGAAACATGGGTGCAAGCGGAATTGAAAATGAAACAACAAGGCGCAAGCGCCGGTCAGCATGTGAGTCAGTATGGATAAGCATGATTTGAAGCAGCTCACGGCGGAATTATCGGCGTTAAATGAACAATTTATGCAGCGAATGCATCAATTTTCAGAAACGGAGTTTGAGCAATATTTTTCAAAAAGAGAAGCACTGTTCACTGAACTGAAAGCTCGTGTTGCCGAAGGGCATGCGGAACGAAATGCAGCTTTAGCCGATCATTTCAAGCAGATCGCGGAGCAAGACCGAAAGATCATGGCACAAATGCAAGCTTTGCGCGAGGAAGCGTCTGATAAATTGGAGCAGATCCATGCATCCCGCAAGCAGCGCAGTGCTTATGATGCTTATATGGGCAGTGAAAGCAACAGCGTATTTTTTGACCGAACGAATTGAAAGATGGAAGCCTTCCATATCGCAAAACGGTATGGGAGGCTTTTGCTTTTGTCGTGTATACTGGAATTTAAAAGGAGTTCTGTCAGCATCGCATGGACTAACATGAAAATGACAATGTTTGGCGGCAGCAATGGTTCATTTCAAAAAAATGCAATGCAATCGAAAAGCATGAAGAAAGGCGGATAACAAGATGCGAATTCCTTATGAAGAGCTGAAGAATGAATTTAAACGTGTGTTGTTGAAAAAAGGTTTTGCAGAGGATGCGGCAGAAATTGCGGCTGCGACATTTGCGGATAACACCTGCGACGGAGTATATTCCCACGGGATTAACCGTTTTCCGCGCGTGGCGGAGCATATTGACAAAGGTTATATTAAACCG
>CALKAN010000371.1 GCA_937983035.1 uncultured Paenibacillaceae bacterium
CGTGAATCACATCCCGGTTGCCGGTAACCGTAACAAAATAATCGCCGTGCTTCGCAGCTTCCGCCATCGGCATGACTCTGAAACCATCCATATAAGCTTCCGCCGCGCGAATCGGATTCACTTCCGTCACGATCACATCTGCGCCCAGCCCTTTCGCCCGCATCGCCACGCCTTTGCCGCACCAGCCGTATCCGACGACAACGACCGTTTTGCCTGCGACGACCAAATTCGTCGTCCGGTTTATGCCATCCCATACGGACTGACCAGTTCCGTAGCGGTTGTCGAATAAATATTTGCAATAAGCATCATTGACTGCAATCATCGGGAACTTCAGCTCTCCAGATTTCTCCATCGCCTTGAGCCGCAAAATGCCCGTTGTCGTCTCTTCAGCGCCTCCCCGCACTTGCTCCAGCAAATCGGTTCTTTCTGAATGCAAAATCGATACGAGATCGCCGCCGTCGTCAATGATGAGATCCGGCTTCGTTTCCAACGTTCGAATGAGCAGCTCTTTGTACTCTTCTGGTGTTGGATTGTACTTGGCAAACACGGTAATGCCGTCTTCAACGAGCGCTGCGCATACATCATCCTGCGTCGATAATGGGTTGCTGCCGGTAATGGCCACTTCCGCGCCTCCGCTTTGCACCACTTTGGCCAAATAAGCGGTCTTCGCTTCCAAATGCAAAGATATGGCGACTTTCAACCCTTTAAACGGCTGTTCTTTCTCAAATTGCTCGCGAATGCGATTTAAAACCGGCATGTGCGCCTGAACCCAGTCAATTTTCAGACGGCCTTCCGGCGCCAATCGAATATCTTTGATGATACTGTCTTGCTTGCTCATTCTGTTACCTCCTGCAACTAAAAATAGATCGAATATTTGCCGATCTTCGGGGACAATGAAGTGCTGACCAGCTCTTCCAGCCAGTCGAATCCATGCCTGTTTAAATACATCATGACGTTGTATACTCTTTCTTGCGGTTTGCCAAGCGGCATCAACGACAAATAAATGCGGTCCATCTGCCGAATGGAAGCTTGGAATTGCTGTTCGAATGCTCCTTCTGTGCGTTTGCGCATAAACTCGATCTGCTCTAAAATTTTGCTTTTGTTCGTTTCTCCCAAATTTTTCATGCCGGGGTGCACGGAAGCAGCAGCATCCAGCAGCGGCTGATACAGCTTTTCAAACTCTTCTTTCACTTGCTCGAATTTGGCGTTCAATTGCAGCTCATCTTGTTCTTGCAGCCACGCTTGCTTCTTCGCTTCGAAATCATTCACAACATCATGCAGCTCCCAGCCGAACTTGCTCATCTGTTTCTGCACGGTTCCTTCAATCAACGTCATTTGAATGCGGGGCACGATAACCGGAAGCTTCATTCCTGCTGCTTCAAATCCTTCTTTCAGCATCGCCCAATACGAAATTTCGC
>CALKAN010000372.1 GCA_937983035.1 uncultured Paenibacillaceae bacterium
AGTTTTACGATGAAGAAAAAGACGATGTCGCATGGGATGAATTGGCGAAAGTCGTTCGTTATTCAACCCGATTTTTGGACAATGTCATCGATGCGACGCCGTATCATTTTGAAGAAAACGAGAAAAATCAAAAAGATGAGCGCCGGATCGGCCTTGGCACGATGGGCTTGGCTGAGCTGCTCATTAAATTGAAGATCCGCTACGGCAGCCCTGAAAGTCTCGAATTTTTGGACAAACTGTATGGGTTTATCGCCCGGGAAGCTTATCTCGCCTCTGCGGATATTGCCGAAGAGAAAGGATCGTTCAACAAATTTGACGCAGAGAAGTTTCTGCAAAGCGGCTTCATGAAACATATGGTGAAGGAGTTCCCGGAAGTCGGCGAAGCGGTCAAGACGAAAGGCATGCGCAATGTGACAGTGATTACGCAGGCGCCGACAGGCAGCACGGGAACGATGGTCGGCACTTCAACGGGCATCGAGCCGTATTTCGCTTTCGAATATTACAGAAAAAGCCGGCTCGGTTATGACAAGCAGCTCGTGCCGATTGCCAAGCAATGGACGGAAGAAAATCCAGGAAAAGAATTGCCGGACTATTTCGTTACTGCGATGGACCTTTCTGCGGAAGACCATATCCGCGTACAGGCTGTCGTGCAAAAATGGGTGGACAGCTCCATCTCCAAGACGGCGAATTGCCCGGCAGATTTTACGATCGAAGATACGAAGAAATTGTATGAGTATGCATTTGAATTAGGCTGCAAAGGCGTGACGATTTATCGGGACGGCAGCCGCGACGAGCAGGTGCTTTCCACGAGCAAGAAAGACGACGATCAAGCTTCGGAGCAAAACAACCCGTCCGATGACGCTTCGTCCGCTCAAAGCAGCGAGGTTCTTCATGCCGACGCGAATGCAGACGCAGATGCGGATCAAGCAGCGTTGAACCAGTTGGCACAAACGTTAAACCCTAAAGTCAGCGCAGAGACAGAGCAAATCTTTGATCACCAATATAAGCGCCGTCCGCAAGTGCTGCGCGGTTCGACCTATAAATTCAA
>CALKAN010000373.1 GCA_937983035.1 uncultured Paenibacillaceae bacterium
ATCTGTAGAGATGATCATCAAATAAGCTGGCGATTTCTTCTCTCCATTTTAAATATTCCTTTGGCGGCTTTTGAACTGAAATACTCAGTTCAGCTTCTGTGCTGCAAGAAGCCACGATGAACATCATGACAAAAAGAAACGCATATCTTTTCATCCAAAGTTTTATGACTCATCACCTTCTTTTAATTTGCTCTTTCATATGATAATCTGCAGATTTCGATCATGGAAGATTTACTCCTCCCAACTAACATGCCGCTCTTATGTATTATATCAATCCATTGGCAAAAAGCGGATATATTTTTTAAACATTTTCATTGCAGTTCATCTGCCGCGGCAAAATCTTTGTTCTGAACATACTGATAACTATATTGTGAAAAGAGGCGGATCGTTGATTCGAAATCGTGTCAGAACTTATAAATATCGAATCGGCAAAAATAATTTCATTATAATTAAAATCTATCAATCTGCTGTTGCGAAAGCTCGCATGGGCAATGCATTAGCGAGCAATGCGGTCAATGTAAAAATATTCGAGAAACCGAAGCGCAGATAAACGCTGAAAGGAGAGATTTTCGATGGCAAACATGAGAAGAAGTCGTGTAAGAAGAAAAAGAATATCTGTCGATGTTCGGCAATCTTCATCTGCCAGAACAGGTCAAGGCGGAAATCCGATCGCAATCAATGCATCGGATGTAGGCGTCGTTCGCACCGATATTAGAAACAAAAATACAAGATAATTTCTGAGCGGAATTATTCTTTACAATCTATGATGAACCTGAAACTCTTTTTGAGAAGAAAAAAAGATGCCGGAGCATCTTTCATCACAGCAATTCTTTTGCCAACAATCGGTAAACATTCAGGCGCTTTTCCTGTGAGTGCGGAATGCTGACGATCATCGCCTCATCAAAACGATAAGTCTCTTGTTCTTTCAGCAAAATATCTGCGACTTCCTTGGCAGAGCCGACCAAATGGATTTTCCGATTTGCCTGAATCGTCATGCGGTCCATCTCTGTCAACGGATAATCTTTTGCCTCTTCTGGAGTCATCAAAGGCGCAATTCTTCCTCTCATAAACATTAAACGCCATATATCTTGAGGCTTTGCTTCATATTCCGCCTCTTCCCTTGTTTCAGCAGTCGTCACCATGTACGAAACTTTGACAGCCGGCCGTTCCATAAAAGGCGAGGGCTGAAAGTTTTTCTTGTAGGCGTCTATAATTTCTTTGGACAACTCGCCGTTGAAAAATTGCGCAAATGAATAGCCGACTCCGTGCAATCCTGCTTGCATGGCGCTGTCACCCGTTGAACCGAGCAGCCACGCTTCCGGCAAAACGACTTGAGACGGCGCGGCGATCGTATGCTTGTACAGCTCATCTTCCGGCATTTCATCGTTGATGAGTTGAAGTGCCGTGTCAAATTTTTCGTATAAATTATGCAGCATCGGCTGCCGGCCTTCAGACAAAGCATAAATGGCACGATGATCCCCGCCGGGAGCCCGGCCGACGCCAAAGTCAATGCGGCCTGGTGCAAGTGCGCTCAGCGTCTTAAACACTTCGGCTAATTTTAAAGGGGAATAATGCATCATCATGACGCCGCCTGTGCCGACCTTAATCCGTTTCGTTTTGGCCGCTAGATAAGCGGCTGTCACTTCAGGAGCTGAGCTGACAAAATCGCTCGTTCCATGGTGTTCAGCCATCCAAATTCGATGATATCCTAATTCATCCCCCAGCATGGCCAGTTCCACCGCTTTTTGCAGCGCATCTGCCGCTTTATTTCCTTTCGTTACCGGAGCTTGATCCAATATGCTTAATTTCATGTAATATCCTCCCTGTTCTTCTGCTTGCTTAGCGATGCACGATGTGCAGAACCAACCCCGCGTTTACACTATTATATCAAATAAGGACCAGTTTGCAGTAAACTGGCCCTTGGTTGATCGGTGAACAGTGCAAAATTACATGACAATATCTCGGCGCTTTTCCCGTTTCCATGTCATGACAGCAAGCCCTATGCTGGCTGCCGCAAGCAAGCTGTACAATGCCGGCATCGCCCATTGAGGGAAGCGAATATCGATGATGCGATCCAGCATATTTGGAAGCCCAAATGCGATCATGCCGATGACAAACGGAATTTGAATGCCGATTAACGAAACGTAATTAGGCATGAGCGTAGAGAAAATTACGGCGATAAACATAAAAATAAATCCGATCACATAGATGGCAGCAACATGGATCACGATATATTGGAAAAAGGTCGGATCGTACCAATAATAGTCTGGGTTAATAAACATATGAACAGGCACCGGGAAAAACATGCTCGTATCGTTGAATGAATAAATGGCAAAATAAATAGTCAATAATGCCGTGATCAACAGCCACGTGCTGATGAGCCCTGCCGCAATCTTCGTTTTATAAATGGCCCGCCCTTTTTTGGTTGTATATTGCAAATCGAGCATCAGCGCCGATCGGTCATGAATCATAATCGGCGACATCACCAGCACTACGCTCACAAGAATAACGATCGCTGCATTCCGAATGAATGATTTGTAATTTTCAAAAGTAATTTCTGGATATACCTGATAGTGACCCGCTTCCATCATTTGCTCGAACCGGGCGCGCTGTGATTCGTTCTCCGCATCGTTTCGACGAGTTTCAAGGATCGCTTCCTTGTTGTTCTGGAAATCGATCAATCGCTCTCTTTCTTGCAATTCCCAAAACAAGTCCACTTTCTCTTCGAACATAATCTTTGCATGGAGTACGGACAATTGTTCATTTTGTTGATCGTAATTTCTGAATTTCTCATACGTATCCATTCCTGCATTTACAAACTCTTCCCTTGCCTGCAAATATCGATTCGCCTCATCGATTTGAGCGTCATATGTGCGCTTGAAATGAGCTAAATCCGTTTCATCCATCTTTATTCCATAGGTTTCAATCATTTCTGCGCCGATTCGATAAGAATCCAGCGCTGGTCTGCCATTGGGAAAATGCGTAATATGAAAATCGATCAGCAAAAAATAGAGAACAAAGTTGACGAAAGCAAGCAACAGCAGCATTCGCCAGTTAAATATTTTTTTGATTTCATTGACTAAGATTCTCATGACCATTACTCCTTAATGAATATCTTGCGTTTTAAACATTTTCAGCATCAACCAGGACAATGCAGCAGCAATGATGCCCCAAACGAGCAGCGTGATCAGCTCATAATGCTTGCTCATCATCGGGATGCTGGCATTTCCCATAAAAAACTGATGAGGATTCATAAGCAGCTGAGACAGATTAAACTGCACGATGCTCTTTAACCCAAACAGCGAAGGCATGAGCAGCGGCATAATAAATAAGAGGCCAAAAAAAGCTGCCATAAGAAAGAAAGTATAATAATTATTTCTCGTTAAAACGGAAACAGCGAAAGTGAGCACGTTAAAAATCATCACGGATGCGAATATAAGCAACATGCTCCAAAGCAAAAAGGACAAAAAAGTTAGATCCCGCCATGGCACATAAGGCCGTTCATATTCCCAGTTCAGCACGCTGCCGATCATGCTTCCCCATACATGCGAATAATCAAATATTGTAAAATACACCGCTAGTGTCGCGCCAATAAGGAAAACAGTCACCGTTGCAGCTGAAATCATGCTCGCAATAAATTTATCCTTTTTTAATCTCCGTCCTTCGGCCGTTGCATACATGACCAAATGCGTTCGATGTTCAAATTCATAATTCGTAATGAGAGCTGTAGTTAAAACCGATAACATGAGCGCTTCGAATATGAGGGCTGCAAATATTGTGCGAAACAGAAAACTGTGCATGTGGTACACGCCGGCGAAAAACCACGTCTTATGCGCATCCGTTAGTTTGATTTGTTCGACGCGTTCAACCAATTGGGCATACGCATCACGAAAGTAATCCGCTGTTTTTCCGCTTAAACCTGATTGAACGATTTCCCCTTCTCCAATCTGCCGCCAATCCACTTGGTTATATCGCTCGTCCATTTGTATCGCCATGTGATAATGCATTTCTTTTATTTGCAACTCGGCAATAAACGCTCGATCTGCTTCACTGAGCTGTTCCCAGTCTTCATGCCTTAACGTCTCCAAAAATGCATGAATGCTGTTATATTTTTCATTTGCTTGATTCATGATCCGCTCATTCAACTTGCTGAGCTCGGTTTGCAAATGCTGCTGAAATCGATGCAACGATTCATCTGTGATTTGGACCCCTTGCGATGCAACGATTTGGTTGACTACTTTCAATTCATCTTTTAGATCAGATCGATCAACGATCAAAAAAATATTAAAGCATAGAAATACGAATGCGAGACCAAGAAGCACAGGGGAAGTGAGCGCCTTTCTGCATTCATAAGCGACGATCCTCATTTAAACATCTCCCGAAATATCATCCTGGTATTCATAAAGAAATACATCTTCTAACCCTGGGTTCACTCGTTTCCAATCTTCCTGCGCTGTTCCTTCATGAATAAACCGAACTATCATGCTCCCCAGTTCCTGTTTCTCAGAAAGAACCGTATATCGTTTGCGAAATGCATCCAATTGTTCAAATGAAATCGCAGTCTCAAACACTTTTCCTTGCAATGTGCTGCAGATCGAATCGATGGAATCTTTGTACAAAATTTGCTGATCTTTAATCATAATGACTTCGTTGGCAATCGACTCCACATCTGAAACGATATGAGTAGAAATGATAACGATGCGATCCCTTGCCAGCCCAGACAGCAAATTTCTGAATCGGGCCCGTTCTTTAGGGTCTAAACCTGCTGTCGGTTCATCCAAAATGAGCAGCTTCGGGTTGTTTAACAGCGCTTGAGCTATGCCGACTCGTTGAATCATTCCGCCGGAAAACTTTTTCATCTTTTTGTTGGCGACATCCGTTAAGGCAACTTGTTCTAACAATTTTGCAATCACTGGGAGCGCTGCTTTCTTGTCGATGCCTTTTAAGGCGGCAATATATTGCAAATATTGCATCGGCGTATAATTTTTCTAAAACCCGAACTGCTGAGGCAAATAGCCGAGCACTTCACGGTATGATTCGTCTAATGCGAATATGTTTTTTCCTTCATAAAGGATTTCTCCTCTCGTTGGAGTGATCAGCGTCGCCAGCATTTTAATCAGCGTCGTTTTTCCAGCGCCGTTCGGTGCCAGCAGTCCATACACGCCGTTCACCAGTTCGAGGTTAATATTTTTTAACGCACAGAAATCGCCGTAATATTTGCTCACGTCTTTGATCAAGATCATTTAAGAAACTCCTTTCATCGTTTGGGCATTGAAGAGCTTTTTCAGTGATTTGACATTGAAATATAAGACAACCAAAAGCACCATCGCGTAAACAAACAGCGGCAATTCAATCAAAAGATCATGATACAGCTGGCTGCCTGAACCCCTGAACAAGAGATGGCCGATCACCCAGCTTATAGTCATGACAGCAGCGGCTGTTGCAGAACGGCGTTTCATCATGGCAAACAAAAGCAGGATGGAAAAAGTAAACAATCCAGTATTGGAGATCATAAACGCTCTGAAAAACTCGATCTCGGCATAAGTGAACGCTAATGAAAAAATGAACAAGGAATTAAACAAAATGGCAGCGATGCTGTACATGAACATCCGAAATCCAATAATTTGGTACATGTGATACTTGAACGTCATCTCCACTTCCATAGTGCTGTTCCATGTTTTGTTGAAGTAAGTGTAAGCCGTCAACATGAGAAACAACACCGGTGAACTCATGAAAATAAACCCGTACAAGTCTGCTTCCCAAATATGTCCTTGCGAAATGAAAAAGTGAACCATGATAAAAGCAGCAGCAGTCAACAAGGCGAAGACAATTTCCGAACGGTCAGAAAATAAATGCTTGAATCCGATCTGCTTGTACATTTGTTTCAAATAAGCGTAAAAAGACCGGTTGCGATCACGCAGACCTGCTTCGACAATTTGCTGAATTTGCGATTGAATCGTTTGTTCATCCAGCGTCGGCACTTGAAATTTTTGTTTATTCATCGGGATTCACCCCCAAGTTGTTTCGAATCCATCTTAATGAAGCGTAATATTTTGATTTAACGGTTGATTCCGGCATCTCTTCAGCAGCCGCAATTTCTTGAAAAGTATATTCACCGAACAATTTCAGCCGCACAATATGTTGTGAAACGGGTTCTAGTTGATGAATAAGAGCATTGACTCGTTCAAAATCTTCTTTATATTCAAGCGAAACTGAAAGATCGCGCGGATCCTCCAATTCATGCTCTTCGATCGGTTCGATGACCGCCCTTTCTTTGTAACTGCGTGACCGATAATAATCAATTAAGCGATTGGATGCCAGTCGATAGAGCCATGTTCGAAATGAAGCTTTCGTTTCCTCATAATTGGCGATCGACTTCAGCACGGTTATAAAAATCTCTTGCGTCAAATCGAGAGCCAGATGCTCATCCACCGTTTGTTTATAGGTGAAAGCATACATTTCTTTGTAGTATTTTGATATAAGCTTGTTTGCCGCTGCTTTATCAGCGCTTCTTTTAATTTTCCGTATCCATTGTTTCTCTTGATGATCCATAATTTCACCATGCTCAACTTGTTTTATTGACCGTTCTATAAGTATATCCGTAAAATGACGCAATAAAGTTTGAAAGATTAGAAGAAAAAAATAAAGACCAGTTGTATTATAACTGGCCGTTTCGTATATCAATATGGAATGTGTTCAAGTTAATGGAACCACATACGACGTGATCGTCTTGATTTTTGCATTTTTGCCAAAACCGGCGAATTGATATACGTCGCAAAAAGCAATCGTTTGATCATCTTGTAATTTGACCGTGCCGTTAACAGAAGCTGCATTTCCGTGAGTGATAATATTGTGTATGATCAGCTGCTGAACTTTGCGCTCTTTCATGCGATCCCATTCTTGTCTCAATGCCTCTTTCCCTTCGAGCCGCTGATCGCCGATCATTTCCCATATGATGTCATCTCTGATCCAACTCATGCAGAAATCAAAATCATTTTTGGCAAAAGCGATGTTTATGTCTCTGAGCAGTTTTTTTTTCGGAGAGTTGCCGCAATTTTCTTCACATTCAATTTGGATGTTCTCAGTATGATCATGCAAGGTTCCAATCTCCTTTCGAATTTTTAGCCCAACCCGGGATTATGCTTTATTTTACCAATAATTCGAAAAAATTGCTGTCAATTTTGTAAACACAAAATAAAATCGACTAGCGAGAGTAAAAAATGACATTCCGATCATCCATTTTTAACAGTAAAATATTACCCAAACATAATCTATTCACTAGATAAAATATAGACATATTACTTGCATTTCCGACCCACATCGTATTTTCATCCAGCCCTGTCTCCGTTTC
>CALKAN010000374.1 GCA_937983035.1 uncultured Paenibacillaceae bacterium
TTCTCATTGCTGAAAATGCTGAACAAAATTTGCATCAGCAGCTGAGCTTTGCCCCAAAACCCGACGCCCTTCCATATGCGGGCAAATGTAATTTGGATGTTCCGATCCGCCAAAACCAGCTCAGCACCGACTTCCTCTGCAGACTTGATGCCTTGAATCATCTCTTGGCCTGCTTGCACGCCCAATTGTTTCGCCATCCGTTTCTGAAAGGAAGATATGGCCAAATTCATCAGCAGCAATGTCGCTTTTTTCTGTTTGATCACTTGAAAGATATCCATTTCCTTCCATTTATCGCTGTCCATAATCGATTGGTACCTTTGCTCGTCCAATTCGACGCAAACCGAATCCGGCCGCTCAGATTCAATCACTTCTTTCACTTGCTGAGCGCTTTCTTTGGACACGTGAGCCGTTCCGATTAAAATATACTCTTTCCCATTCAGGTGCATCCTTGTGATATGATTTTCATTCGTTTCAGACATGGCTTCCCTTCCTTACTGGATCGCTTGAGTGCATAGTGCAATCGATTGTTGTCATTTGTTTATTATACCATAACGTCAATCAGGCCAACATGTTTCGATGCCGCTTTTTAAATCCGACTAATTTTATTTGCAATGACTATAAAAATTTAGGACTTTGCGGCCGAAATATAGACTAGAAGTCACGCTTCGCAGAAGCGGTGAAAGTATCGGAATATATCAAGCTAGGGAAGTGAATAAGGTGAAAATAAAATTGAAAAACTTCTTTTCCAGCGTGTGGCGAGTCGTGAAACGCATCGGTTCCATCATCTTTCAACCGTCTTCCATTCAATGGAAAATTATTATGCCGATTAGTTTAGCCTTCCTAATTATGATCATCGCCAACTTCATGTTTTCAACATCGGCATTGCGGGAATCGTCCGATTCCAGCCTGTCTTTGCTGGAGCAGCAGCAGAAAGAAAAACAAGATTTTGTCAACCAATCTTATTCCAGCATCATTACCGCTGCATTTCAAAACTATGAATTGCGAGTGAAAAACATCGTCAACAGCACACACATCATCAGAGGGCTGATCGAAAATGACCAGAAATCCGTTCAATCTTACATTAACAGCCAAGCAAGAGATGATGAATTAATTTGGATCACTCGCGTAGACAAAGACGTCAATGGCAACGGAATCATTGATGAAGAAGAAAAGCTGGTAAAACATGACCCGTACCGGCAGCCGCCCATGCCTGTCTATGCTTCAACAGACGCTGATTCAATCGGGCATGAACCGTGGTACATTGCCAGCGATCCATACAACAATCCGTCAAGCATCAGATTTATTATTGAAGATACGCCGCACGGGTCCTTGCTGTACACTCGTTACAACATTACAGACCGCGAATATGACAAACTGGGCGAAATTACTTTTGGCGTGCGCTTAAGCAGCAACTTTTTGAAACGATTTGAAAATATTACAAATACGCCGACAACGCTCATCATGTTTGAGCGCGGCAGAGAAGAAACCAAGATGTACATCAGCGCAGATACGGGCGGCGATGAGCTTGCCGATTTGCTGCAACCCATTTCTTATGAACTAACCGGAGAGAAATACTATTTGCACGATCTCGAAGGGGAATTTGAAGAAGTCAAACAGTTGTTGCCGCATTTAGAAAAATTCGTCGGCACACAAAATGAATTTACAGAGATCGTCGATATCGACGGCGTGCCTTATTCCATTTTGTTTAAGCCGGTGTATGGAAAGAAAGCGATCGCTGAAGGCGTATTGTTGTCGCGTTTCCCGGGCTTTGTGACTTCAAGAGATGCGCTGCTTCAGCAAGCTCAAGATACGCAGGAAAGATCTTTGATTACTTCTCTTATTATTATCGCTTTAGGCATCACGGTCAGTTTGTTAGTGGCTAGGAGCATTGCAATTCCGATCAAGCGAATTCAAGGCGTCATGAATGAAATCGGACAAGGCAATCTCACCGTCTATGTAAAGCCGAAAGGCAGAGACGAACTGTCGGATTTGGCCAAATCGATTAACAACACGACTGAACAGCTTAGAAATTTAATCGGCAAAGTATACTCTGCTTCTGACCAAGTCGTCAGCGTATCCGGCCAACTCGTGGCCAGCATGGAGCAGAACGCCGCTGCATCGAGCTCAATCGCGGAAAACACAAGCGAAGTCAATCAGTTTACGTATCAATTGAATCAATCCGCGTCTCAAGCAGCGAAAGCGACGGACGACATCAACAACAACATTCACGATATTGCCGAGCGTTGCACGAATATGCAATCTTCAGCCAATGCCACCGTCGATACAGTAAATGTCGGAAACAAAAAAGTGGCAGATTTGAGAGAACAAATGCAGCGGATTCAAATCGACGTGTCCCATACATCCGCATCGTTATCGCAGCTCAATGAAACGACTAAGAAAATTGGCGAAATTACGAACATGATTCAAGAAATTGCCTCTAATACGAATCTGCTTGCACTCAATGCCAGCATTGAAGCTGCACGTGCAGGCGAACATGGCAGAGGATTTGCAGTGGTAGCCAATGAAGTGAAGAAATTGTCGGACGAGTCACAGAAGGCGACTGAGGAAATTGCAAGCCTCATCGAAGACATTCAAAAACGCACTAGAGAGACCGTTGAATCGATGAACAAGAGCCAGTCAGAAATTGGCCAAGGTCTGCTTCATACAGACGAAGTGGAGCAATCTTTCCAATCGATTCAGCATGAACTCGAAGAACTGCACCGCAATATTGAGAATGTAACAAGTTCAGTGAAGAGAATACAAACGAGCTCCGAACAATTTGTCGATCTCATTTATGAAGTGCAGAAAAATTCGAATGAAACGAATGAAAACATTGAACGCATCGCGGCAACGACGGAAGAAATTTCAGCTTCTGCCGATGAAACGAAAGACTTGACTCAAGTCTTAAATGAAATTTCTTCTGAATTGCAAAAAGAAATCGCCGTGTTCAAAACAAAAGAAGACGAATAAATCAAAAAGGCGGGCCCGTGAGGCCCGCCTGATCATTCTTATTCACTGACATCTGCTGAAGCTGTTCGATCACAAGATGGCGCTTAGGATCGCCATCGCCGACAGCTGCTTTATACCCTCGCCCGATTCTCGTCTTGCAAAAAACGGATAAAGTATTCCAGGGCATGAGAAGGTTTGTTCTTCACCATCGCAATGTATTCATTCTTCACATTCTCGGTGACAATTTCACTCTTGCTCATTCGTTTAATGATATAATCTGAACTCAGCTTTTCAATCTCTTTCCGCTGCATTTTCGATTCTTTGGCCAGCGCCATGCCGAGCGCTCCCAAAACCGCATAAATCAATACTGCGGGCAGCATCGACTGCAAGCTGTTGGAATCAAACAACAGCAAGAAAACTAAGTTAAACAACGAGACAAAAATAAGCGGAATAGACCATAAATAATATCTGGAAGCCTTCTTCAAGAAAGGCGCGATCACTTCTTCTAATTTCTCTATTTCACGCAATATAAATTGCGGCAAATTCGTCATGGAGATTCCCATTGCAATCCCTCCTTATTCCCGGATTTCAGAATCATTCCTTATAATATTATAGTAAATGACACATTGTCATATGTCAATTTAACGCCGCTTGCCGCTGCCTCATGAATTCAACTGAAACGGCTGGTTGGTCAATGGTCAATGATGATCATCATCGTGAGAACAATTTCCTTTTGCAGACTAACATTTACAGTATGCTTAAGGTAATATGGTAATAGTTCCAATAGAACGACAATGAATCCTGTGCTGGTCAAAGGAGACATCAAGATGCAGTTGGAAAATCACGCATCAAAAACACATTTGCCAAATAAAGAAGATACGTTTTTGCAAGGCGTCAAAGATTGCATTCCCACGTTGTTAGGCTATTTAAGCATCGGTTTTGCTGCAGGGGTCGTTCAGAAAACAGCCGGCTTGACGATTGCAGAAATTGCATTGATCTCATTGTTCCTGTACGCAGGCTCCGCTCAATTCATTATGGCAAGCATGCTTGTCGCCGGCAGTTCCGGCGCTGCGATCATCTTTACAGTGTTTTTTGTAAATCTAAGACATATTTTGCTGAGTGCAGCATTATCTCCGTATTTTAAACATCTGTCATCGTTCAAAAATATGCTCATCGGGGCGCTTTTGACAGATGAAACGTTTGGAGTCGCCATTAATCAAGCGGCAAAAAGGAAACAAATCAGTGAAAAGTGGATGCATGGGCTGAATATAACCGCTTATTTGAATTGGTTGGCGGCAAACTTAGCCGGAGCGTTTTTGGGCCAATGGATCACGAATCCGGAACAATACGGCCTTGATTTCGCGCTTCCAGCCATGTTTATCGGCCTGCTCGTGCTTGCGATCTCTGCCCGAAAAAGAATCAAGCTGGATATTTTCGTCGCTCTATGCGCTGCGGCCATTGTCGTCGGATTCAGCTTCTTTTCATCCAGCAGCCTCAGCATTATCATTGCAACAATCGCCGCTTCCACGATCGGGATGGTGATGGAAAAATGGAAATAAGATGGGATCTGTTTCTTATCATTATGGGCGCGGCGCTCGTGACATTTTTGCCAAGGGTGCTTCCATTGATGATCTTAACGCGCTTGAAAATTCCGGAATGGGGCATGCGATGGCTGTCCTTCGTTCCAATATCAGTCATGGCTGCCTTAATAGCGCAGGAGTTGCTGCTGAACGAAGGCTCGTTTTCCATTCAAGAGAATGTTATCTCGATTGTCGCGGCTGTTCCCGCGGTGCTCATTGCCGTATGGAAACGCAGCTTGCTCGGCACCGTGCTGGTCGGCATGATCTCAATCATGATCTTAAGAGCGATCTTCTAACGCTGATCCAGATGCAAACCAAATAAGCACGTGGCAAATGAATAGAGAAATAAACGTCAATCTGGCAATAATAACAGTGATATCGAAATCAAATAAACGCAATAACGATAAAAAGGTGATAAGGTTGAAAAAAATTTTAGTCCTGTTTACCGGCGGCACGATCGGCAGCATGAAAAAAGAAAAGTCGATCGATGTGGATGAATCGACCAGCGCGCATTTAATCGAACAATATAAATGCAGCCCCTATGCTCAAGACGTCGAATTCGAACTGCACCAGCCGCTGCATTTGTTGAGCGAAAACATCATCCCGGAAGACTGGCATCGTTTCATTGCCTTCATAAACAAATTTCCGCTCGAGCAATACGAAGGGGTTATTGTGACGCATGGATCGGACACATTGCCGTTCACTTCCGCTTGCTTAAGTTATGCGTTTCGTCACAGCCCCGTTCCGATCGTCCTGACGGCAAGCAATTACCCGCTCCATCATCCAAAGAGCAGAGGGCTGAGAAACTTTGCAGGTTCAGTCGATTTCATCTTGGATCAAGCGCTGCCCGGCATATTCGTATGTTTTGAAAATGAACATGGGGAGATGACGATTTATTTAGGCACGCGGTTAATGGAAGCTTTGCCGTTTACTGATGAATATGCCGCTACATACGCCATCCCATTCGGCCGCATCGTTCAGCAGCGGCTGGTTCGGAACGATCACGAAATCAATCCGTCCATCGCGGAAGTTCGGGCCAAGCGAGAGCCTTTGCCCTTTTTGGATCGACTGAAATTTTCGTCAGAAATTATGTACATTAAACCGCATCCAGGACTCGATTACCGGTATTTTATGTTTTCAGAACATAAACCGAAAGCTGTTTTGCATGATTTGTACCATTCCGGCACGGCGTCAACACGCGGCGAAGCCATGTTCTCACTCAGAACATTCATTCAGCATTGCCGCCAACATGGAATAAAGCTGTACATGTCACCGATCAAAAACGCATCCGGGGACCTGTATGCTTCATCTGTGGAACTGATTGAAGCCGGAGCTGTTCCGATCGAAAATACGTCCGTTCCCGCTTCTCTAGTGAAATTGATGCTGGCATACGGCACTTTCAGCGCTGCGGACGAAATCGACCGCTTTCTGCAAGGGCCGCCCCTCTTTTTCGAATCGCATGCCGTTTCAAACGAATAACCGACCTCAAAGCTCGGCAGAAAACACGGCCCATCCATTTATGCTAAAATAGCAAGAACAGTTTAAAGTTTGAACATATGAACCATCTATGGCGGAGGCGAAACAAATGACGAAGAAAATGGAACTTGGAATCAGCACATTCCTTGAGGCAACGCCTGATCCCAAAACAGGCGAAGTAATCACCCATGCGGAAAGATTGCGGAATGCAATCGAAGAAATTGTACTGGCAGACCA
>CALKAN010000375.1 GCA_937983035.1 uncultured Paenibacillaceae bacterium
CTCTAAATCTTCTTTCGGAATAAAGCGCAGCGCGGCGGAATTGATGCAATACCGAAGCCCGCCTTTATCCACCGGCCCGTCATCGAACACATGGCCAAGGTGCGAATCTGCCCCTAAGCTTCTCACTTCCGTGCGAATCATGCCATGGCTCGTGTCCAGCCGCTCCTTAATCAAATCTGGGCGAAGCGGCTTTGTAAAGCTGGGCCAGCCGCAGCCGGCGTCGTATTTGTCAAGCGAACTGAACAACGGTTCGCCAGAAACGATATCTACGTAAATTCCTTCTTCTTCATGATCCCAATATTCATTTTGAAACGGCGGCTCTGTACCGTCATTTTGCGTCACTTCGTATTGCATCGGAGTCAGCCGTTCGCGAAGTTTGTCTTTGTCCACTTTCATCCTCCAATTTTCTTGAATGAATTGCTCCCTTCCGGAGCCTTGCCGGTACAGCCTGTAGTGCAGCGGATTTTTCTTGTGGTAATTTTGATGATATTCTTCTGCCGGATAAAACTCTGTTGCCGGCCTGATTTCTGTCACGATCGGCTTGGAGAACTTTCCGCTTTCCTCCAGTTCCCGCTTCGATGCCTCTGCTTCAATCCGCTGCTGCTCATTGTGATAAAAGATCGCCGTTTTGTACGATTCCCCTCTGTCGTTAAACTGACCGCCCGGATCGGTCGGATCAATTTGCCGCCAGAATATATCCAGCAATTTTCGATACGGAAACTTTTTTGGATCAAACGTAATTTGCACGGCTTCCACATGTCCCGTCGTGTTCGAACAAACTTGTTCGTACGTCGGGTTCGGCACATGGCCCCCGGTATATCCTGACACCACTTTTTCGATGCCGGGCAATTCTTCAAACGGACTGACCATGCACCAAAAGCATCCGCCGGCAAATGTTGCCTTTTGCAATTCGTTCTCCTTCATCTCGATCAAGCCCCCGAAATTCGCGGCATTGGCATCGGTTCTTTGCCAAGTTCCGCCCAGATGTATTTCATCAGCAATTCCATCTTTAATTGACTTGCGTTTGGATCGTCCCATAAATTGTTCAGCTCATTTGGATCTTCCTGCAAATCAAAAATTTCTCCATATGTTTGATTATAATATACGGTAATTTTATATCTTTGATCCACGTATGTTTTTTGATGTATTGTCGTCGGCTCATGCCGGAATTCGCAAATCGCGTGCGTGCGCACATTTTTTTTGTTTCCGAGCCATACGTCTTTTTGACTGATGCCTGTCATATGTTTCGGAATCTCAATGCCGCAAAAATCTAAAAATGTCGGAGCCAAATCGACGAGAGATTGAATTTCGTCGGACACTTGGCCTGCCGGAATCTGGTTCGGATAACGAGCAATAAACGGCACTCTGATTAAATCCTCATAATGGAATCCGCCCTTGAACTGCAGTCCGTGCTGACCGTAGAAATGACCGTGATCGCTCGTGAAAACGACAATCGTCTCATCCGCAATTCCGAGTTCATCCAGCTTGTCCAATATTTTGCCAACATATTTGTCAAGCATGCTGACCATGCCGTAATAAGTCGCGACCAGTCTCTTCCGCTCTTGTTCGGGCAGCAAGTGAGAGTGGTAGCCGTGAGTGCCAAAGCCGGTTTCCTTTAAATGAGAAAAGTCCGGTTTTTCTTCTTGCGTCATGCGAAAATGCGGCGGGTTTTTGTCATGTTCTCCGGGAGTCACTTCCGGAATCGTCAATTGATCCGGATCATACATCGTATCCCATGGCTCAGGCACTAAGTAAGGCGGATGCGGGTCAAAAAAGCTGGACCACAGGAAGAACGATTCCCCGTTTTTCGTATATTGCTCAAGCAATGCGTTCGTCCGCTCCGCAATCCACGTATTGTAATGATACTCCTCGGGAATCGGCCATTTATGCAGTTCTTTCGGGCTCATCGTTCCCGTCGGCGGACGGAAATAATCACGCCAATTTTTCAATCCCTTTTCTTCCATCCAAATGGCATAGTGCTGTCCGACTAAATGTTCATTCGTATGATTTCGGGCCAGTTCCACATGTTCAAATCCATAATAAGGCTGGTCAAACTGTCTCCAAAAATCAAGATCTTGCAAAAGCGGATAAGACTCGAGCGACTCATATTCCTCTGTGGAAGCCGTCGGTTGGAAGTGCGCCTTCCCAACGAGCGCTGTTCGGTAACCAGCCGCCTGGAAATCTTCACCGACCGTGTGCCGGTCTTCCAGCAACTTCGTCCCAAGCGTCCAAGCGCCGTGCTGACTCGGATATTGTCCAGTAATAATCGAAGCACGAGTCGGGGTGCAAGTAGGATTCGGACAATAAGCTCGGTTGAACAACATGCCTTCCTTCGCTAAACGATCCAGATTAGGCGTATGGATTTCCGGGTTGAGCACTCCCAGCGTGTTCCAATGTTGTTGATCGCTTGTAATTAACAAAACGTTAGGTCTCTTCATATGCTCTCCTCCTGATATGATTTTATTTGTTCTATGGATGATTGGTTAAAAATTAAATCATGTCAAAAGTTTCTGCTATCAGTTCATAAGATCTGTGACGAGCCGCTTCATCGTGAATCGGGCTGTTGATTAAAATTTCTCCGGCCTGATATTGTTCCGCAAGCTGCAACAGTTGTTCTTTCACTTGCTCCGGCGTTCCGATCACTCTGCGCTGCCGCGTTTGTTCGATATGCATGCGGTCTAATTCGGAATAAGGATAATCCAGTGCTGTTTGAACAGACGGCAAATGCGGAATTTCTTTGCCGGTGCGAATGCTCAAGAACAATAAATCGCTGCTCTTGGCGAGCAGGTCGGCTTCTTCTTCGGTTTCGGCACAGATGACCAATGAAGCGATCATCGTTCTCGGCGGCTCTTGCAGCACCGGATTAGGCTCAAAATGGTCCAAATAATATCGCATCGCCTCTTGACCGCCCGGCGTGCCGAAAAACTCGGCAAATGCATACGCTGTTCCAAGCTGTGCAGCCAATCGAGCGCTTTCACCGCTTGAACCGAGCAGCCATATTTCCGGAGCGGTCGGAATGTCGGGCACAGCCAGCAAATGCTCAAACGGATGGCCTTCAGGCATCGCATTGTAGAAATATCCGATGATGTCCATCACTTGCCGAGGATACTGATTGACATCGACATATTTATCCTGCTGCAAAGCTCTCGTCGCCAGCGGCATTCCCCCTGGCGCCCGGCCCAGGCCGAGATCGACTCGTCCGGGATGAAGCGCTTCAATGAGGCGGAAGTTTTCCGCTACTTTGTAAGCACTGTAATGCGGCAGCATGATTCCGCCGGATCCGACTCGAATGCTCGAAGTAGCAGCCGCCAAGTGAGGGATCAATACTTCTGGACTTGAAAAGGCGATCGCGCGCATCGCATGATGCTCAGAAACCCAAAATCTCTTGTATCCCAGCTCTTCTGTTCTTTGCGCCAAACGGGTTGATTCTTTCAAAGCATCTGAAACGGTCCTGCCTTCGCTGACATATACTTGATCCAGAACACCAAGCTCAACCATCAGCATTCTTTCCTTTTTCAGGCATGATGCACCCGTCATCCGTGCATGCCTCATCGGCATTGCCAATGACGGTCAGCGGCTTGTTTTCTTCCCATGCTTTTTGGAGGGCTTGCAAAAACAGTTCGGCAGGTTGGGCGCCTGAAACAGCATACTTGCGATTGATGACAAAGAACGGCACCCCTCTGACTTGAAGAGCAGCTGCTTCTTGTTGATCGCGGCGAACGCTGTCCCCATAATCATCGGAAGCAAGCATGCGCTTCACTTCTTCCCGGTCTAATCCGACTTCAGCCGCAAGTTCAATAAGCACTTCATGTTTTCCAAGATGCTTCACTTCGGTAAAATGCGCTTTCAGAAGACGTTCCGTCATTTCTTCCAATTTTCCTTTCGCTGCCGCATAGTGAGCAAGACGGTGCGCATCGAACGTATTCGTTTGGATCGCTTCTTCTAACCGGTAATCCAGACCAACTTCCTTTGCTTGCAGCGAAATTTGTCTCGTATTTTCCTTTGCTTGTTCGCGGGTCATGCCATATTTTGCAACCAGCATATCGATGGTGTTTGGATTATGGTCCCGCTTCGCGTTCGGATTCAGCTCGAAACTTTTATAGATCACTTCTACGTTTTCTTTGTGCGGAAATTTATTCAATGCCTCTTCAAATCGGCGTTTTCCCAAATAACAAAAAGGGCAGACAAAATCTGACCATATTTCAACTTTCAATGAAGAAACCCTCCCCATATGCGATAATGCCATATCATAAAATCTATTGTACAACAAAACGGATGAAAACGCACAAACCGTAAAAAAAGACATCTTTCGCACATCAATCATGAAGTGCTTAAGATGTCTTCACATTACTGATCTCGATCTATGAACGAACCGTTTTTAACGCGCGGCTCCAAGCAACAACTTGGTCCAGCAGCGCTTGAACGGAATCGTTATGATGCTCGCCCGGCTTGAATTCAGAAAAGTTCTCGAAATCGGTAAACAAGGAAAGCCCGACCTGAGCGCGCACGTCTGCAATCTGAAGCTCACCCATGATCAGACGAAGGTTTTCAACGGCGCGAGCGCCAAGAAAACTGCCGTAACTGACAAAGCCGGCGGCTTTATTGTTCCATTCTTCATACAAGAAATCGATCGCATTTTTTAAGGCGCCGCTCGTAGCACGGTTGTATTCCGGCGTAACGAATATAAAACCGTCTAATGACGCGATTTTTTCTGACCATTTTCTCGTATGTTCATTCGCATAAGATGTGGACATGGACGGCGGCACCGGCTCGTCGTACAACGGCAAATTGTAGTCTGCCAGATCGACCAGCTCAAACTGTGCGTCTGTCCGGTTCTTGGCAATGTCATATACCCATTGAGCAACTTTCGGAGCGTTGCGGCCTGGGCGCGTGCTCCCGATGATTATTCCAATTTTATGTTTTCCCTCCAATTTAAGCTAGATGGTATCGTTCATCATCGGTTATATTGTGTCAATTTGCCTCTTTTTAAACGCGTAAAAAAAAAGGCAGCGAATAATCGCCAGCCTTCTTTTCATTGATTATATTTATGAATCAGTCCGCCTGCATCGAATCAATCGATCTTCATGACTCCGCCTGTGCTTGCAGATGTAACGAGATATCAAAAACGTTTACGTTGCATCTTTTCAAGACGAGGCGAACAAGTGCGGTGTAGGCAATCCA
>CALKAN010000376.1 GCA_937983035.1 uncultured Paenibacillaceae bacterium
ATTCGGCTGATCCGCATTTACGAGAAAGATTTCGCGTTCCATTCGTAGCAATCTTTTGTTCAATTTCCGCGGGAAGAAGGAATTTTTTTCACTTTCACGAATATGTTTAATACATGAAAGTTTCACAGCAAATCTATCCAACATTCCCGAGGAGGTACTGAACATGGAAGTATTGAAAGTTTCTGCAAAGTCTAATCCAAATTCTGTTGCAGGTGCTTTGGCCGGCGTATTGCGCGAAAGAGGTTCTGCAGAACTCCAGGCGATCGGTGCGGGTGCGTTGAACCAAGCCATTAAAGCAGTCGCTATTGCGAGAGGGTTTGTTGCTCCCAGCGGGGTTGATTTAATTTGCATTCCAGCATTTACAGACATTTTGATTGAAGGGGAAGACCGGACTGCAATAAAATTAATTGTAGAACCTAGATAAATTTACATTTTTACACCATGCTCACCTGTTTACATCGTAGACAGGTTTTTTTATACATAAATTTATGATGCATCGTTCAGCTGCGGCGCATTAGGTGAGCATCGGCGTGCCGTACAGGAGGATGTGCTTTGATGAGAAAACAGCCTTATATTATCGACACCCACTGCGACGTATTGTACAAAATGTTTCATAATCAAGATCATTCTTTGTTCAAAACAGGCAGTTTGGATCTTTCTCTTGAAGGGATGAAGCATTCTTCTTATCTGCTCCAATGCTTCGCCATATTTATTCCGAGCCGTGTTCCGTCTCCATCGATGAAGGAAGTCAGGACGTATGCAGAGCTGTTTGAGAAACATATTTTAAGTTTGGACGGCGTCGTGCCTGTCAGGACTCGCCAAGATCTTGTTCAGTTGCAAAAAGGCAAGCAAATCGGGGCCATGTTAACGATGGAAGGAGCTGATGCGCTGCAAGCAGACCTGAAGCAGCTCGAAGAAGTTTACAATTTGGGCGTGCGTTGCCTCGGGCTGACATGGAATTATGCGAATTGGGCTGCAGACGGCGTGCTTGAACCTAGACAAGCTGCATTGTCGCTCAAAGGAAGGAAACTCATTCAAGCTTGCAATGAAATCGGCATGATCATCGATATTTCCCATTTAAATGAACCTGGATTTTGGGAAGTGATGGAACTCTCATCCAAGCCGGTAATTGCTTCGCATTCCAATGTGCATGAAATATGTCCTCATCCTAGAAATTTAAAAAAGGAGCAGCTGGAAGCGATCATACAAACGGATGGGCGGATCGGGGTGACTTATGTGCCGCAGTTTACGAAACCGGGCGGCGAGAAAGTTCAAATTTCCGACCTGCTGAACCACATTGAGGCGATATGTGCTTTGGGCGGAATGAAGCACGTTGGGCTCGGTTCTGATTTTGACGGAATCAGCAGTTACATTGAAGGTTTGGAAAATGCATTTCATGCATCGAACCTTGCTGATGAAATTTACCGTCTGTATTCTGCCAGCACAGCTGAAGATATTTTATGGAGAAATTGGCACCGATTTTTTGAGCAGCATTTGCCGGAATCATCCGATGTTTCAAGCTCAACAGGCCGATGAAACAAAACTCTCTCACTCGCATCGACGGGCATCGAAAATAATTCTATGAAAGTTGTGTTAATGTATTGCATTTTGCAGGGGGAAACCATAACATAAATATAATGGCTGTGTGTCAGTGATTAACGCAAGGATTACCGTGCGATTAAAGGGAGTGGACTTAATTGTCAACGAGTCAATTATCGTGGAAAATTGGCGGACAGCAGGGGGAAGGTCTGGAAAGCACAGACCGGATTTTTTCTACGGCATTAAATCGACTTGGCTATTATTTATACGGTTATAGACATTTTTCATCCAGAATTAAAGGCGGTCATACGAACAACAAAATTCGCATCAGCACAGAGCCGATTCGTGCCATTTCGGATGATTTGGATATTTTAGTCGCATTTGATCAAGAGACGATTGATTTGAATGCGCATGAACTGCGCAGCGGAGGCATCATTATTGCAGATTCCAAATTTGATCCTGCGTTGCCCGATGGAATAGATGCCAAGCTGTTTGCGGTGCCGTTTACAGGCATTGCTGAGGAGCTTGGCACTTCATTGATGAAAAACATGGTGGCTACGGGCGCATCGGCTGCCTTGCTCGGCTTGTCCATTGATGTCATTGAAAAAGTCGTGGAAGAAGAATTTGGCCGCAAGGGCAAATCGATTGTCGAGAAGAACATTGAAGCGGTAAGGCGCGGAGCTGATTATATGAAAGAAGCTGCAGGGGATCTCCTTTCTTCTTTCAAGCTCAGCGAAGGGGACGGGAAGCAAAAGCTGTTTATGATCGGGAATGAAGCGATCGGATTAGGAGCGATCGCTGCCGGGTGCCGCTTTATGCCTGCATACCCGATTACGCCTGCCTCTGAAATTATGGAATATTTGATTAAGCATTTGCCAAAATTTGGCGGCACTGTCATTCAAACAGAAGATGAGATTGCAGCGATTACGATGGCGATCGGAGCGAACTACGGCGGCGTAAGAGCGATGACGGCTTCGGCCGGACCGGGCCTTTCCTTGATGATGGAAGGCATCGGATTGGCAGGGATGACGGAAACGCCGGTCGTGATTGTCGATACGCAAAGAGGCGGTCCGAGCACAGGGCTGCCGACGAAGCAAGAACAGAGCGATTTGAACGCATTGATATACGGCACGCACGGTGAAATACCGAAGATCGTCATCTTCCCAAGCACCGTGGAAGACTGTTTCTATGATAC
>CALKAN010000377.1 GCA_937983035.1 uncultured Paenibacillaceae bacterium
CACATTGGCAATGTTATTGCCAATGACATCTAATTTGGTCTGAAATCCTCTCATTCCGGAAATTCCTGAATACAAAGACCGCAACATTTTAACTCAACTCCTCCTCAGCATTCGTTTCTTCTTGGTTTGCCGGCAATCTAATTTGCGTGATTTGATCAAGCGAGATCAGATTTCCTTCGATCTCTGCATATTGCTCTCCGGACATGAAGCGGATTGATTCCACAACGCCGGTGCGATAGATCGATTCTCCGGTCGAATCGTACTCATGCCACTCGACTTCTTTTCCGATCAAATCCGAAGAGATGCCCATCGCATGCCGCATCAGGCTGAGCTCGGAAGCAACATTCGTAATTTGCTCCAATGTGCTGAACTGCGCCATCTGTGCGATGAACTCCCGATCTTGGAGCGGCTCCAGCGGGTCCTGGTGTCTTAATTGAACCATTAATATTTTCAAGAAATCATCTTTGTCAAGAATCCCGCTGTTGCTTCCGGAGTCATTCCGGCTGCCGGCCGCATTGCTCTGGTGATAATACGGCCACATGACATTGCCTCCAATGTTCGTCAATCATGTCCACCCCATTCTTTTTGAAATCATGCTGCGCAAAATTTATGCGGAAGCTTCAAACGAGCTGCCAGGCTGCCGCATGACGGGATTGCCTGATTCTTGTTCATGAACAAAGTGTTCCTCTTCGTAGTAGTCATCAAAATATTCATATTTTTCTGATGCATCATCATTTGGCGGTGAATAATAAGAAGCGCCTTGCTGATCACTCGAACCAAACGGCTGACCGTGTCCATGCTGCGCATGCGCATTGGATTGATAAGCGACTTCCAGACGTTCGACTTGCAAACCTTGCGTCTGCAGCGCTTGTCTAAGCATGGGCAGCTGCAGTTCAAGCATCTCTTTCGCATACGCATTATCCGATGTGATCATAGCGGTGAGATGGCCGTTTTGCATCGAAATTGTAATATTGACCTGGCCTAAATGCTCAGGCACGAGTCGTATGGTCGCTTCAGACATGCCTTGAAGCCGAACCACGTCAAATTGCTTGACGATAAACTGACTCATCTCTTTTGCAAAATTGTTGATGTTCACCTCATCAGATGCTGAAGAAGCAGCGATCTGGCTCCCAACGAATACCCGCAAAGGCGATTCAAGCTGCAAATGACTCGCGAAAAATGCATTTGCCGGCGCTTCATGGTGAATAGTTGCGCGCGCACCTTGCATCACTGCTGTCTCTTCGCTGTGATTTTCATGTGCGAATGAGACGAGCGGCTGCTTAATCGCCATCGCATCAGCATTTGAACTGATCGAAACAATAGATGAATCAGCTGCTGAAGAAGCTTGTGTTATATAGACCGGTCTTTGCTGCATCCATTCGGCAAATTCACGTGCGACGCGGTCATAGAAAATACGGTTTTCTTTCAAAGCCGTTAACAGTCGCTCCATGGAAGATGAGTCCCCTGTGCGGCTCCAAGAATCCAATGCTTGCAGCATGCGCTGCTGCTGCTCGTCAGCATGAACGAAGCTTTGCTGTCCGCTTAATGCGGGTTGGTTGCCGCCTTGCTGAAAGTCCTGGGAAACTTTTTCCGCTGAAAACTGCGTCCATTGTTCAAAAAGAAATTGGCTGATGACTTTCAGCGCTGCTGCCGCTGCAGTGCGGTCGAGTTCAGATCCTGATGGCAGGTTTTCTTGTCCTGTTCGATCCGAAGTCTCCCCTTCTGCTGCTGCAGCTTCATCTCCGGCTGCCATGTTTTCATCCGAACGCTGCAAATGCGGCAGATCAAGCCCCATTTCTGAACGGTCCGTCTGAACCAGACTTGTCACCAGTCGAACTGCCTCGTCCAACTCCAAGCTGGACAGAGAAGAGGCGCCGATCATCGATAACCATTCCGGAAATTGTTCCATGAGTTCTTCCGAAATAAACGGAAGCTCGGTTCCTTGTTCTTTGATCATCTCCGCAGCCAGCAGATCATTTTGCGCCATGCGCATGATCAATTGATGGAATGCAGAATTTTTCCCGGCCTTGCCGGACAGAATCGCTCCGAACGCGCCGGCATTCGATTCATTGCCCTGAGCATGAAGATTTCCAGGAATGATAGAAATCATCATTTTACTCACCTCCTTCCCAATGTTTGCAGCTTCTTCATGAGGCCTTATCCGTCCCCTAAGCGGCGGATCATCGCCGCAGCTTGCGCTTCCGACATCTTGGCCATCGATGACAATATGGCCGAACGAGGCTGTGCAGCCATTGCCTGCACGATTTGAACCGCCTTTTGTTCTTCTTGTTCGTACATGGCGAGCAATACCCCGGCTGCTGTATCCGGCTCCATCCCTTGAAGCAAAAGCGCCAAGTCTTCCAATTCCAGCTTGCTTGCTTCAGATGATCGCTCGTTCATCAAAAGATCAAGCCTTTCTTGCAATGCGGCAATTTCCAAATTTTCCGACTTCGCGCTGTCTTTCATCATCATAGAAACATCAGCTGCCATTGCCGGATCCATTCTTTCCAATATCGCTCCCCTTTTGTTTGCGCTCATTTCACTTAATATGAGCACTCGCTCGCTTGGGGTCAGGTTCTCAATGATCGCTGCAGCCCGGGTCGCATTCATGTTTCCATACATGCTTGCAAGTTGCCTAATATTTTGCATGTATTCTTCATGGGATTGTCGTTGCACTTGAAGCTGCTCTTTCAGCGAAACTGTTTCTTGCTCTAATGTTTCAATCGTTTGCTGTTTTTTCTCGAGTTCTTGCTCCTGCTTGGCGATTTGCTGCTCCAGCTCTTCAATTTGCGCGATGAGCAGCTCATTTTCCTCGATTAAATCCGTCTCATCTTTTTCTTCCGAACTTTCTGCAGCTTCGTCATGCTCGGGTTCAGGCACCCAATTTTTAACGACAGGAATGCTGCTCGCCGTATTTAATACGGCATTCTTGACATTGTAATCAAACATGGACAGCAAAACTAAAGTAATAAGGACGGAAAAGAGAACATGAGCTAAGAAAAAATATAAAATTTTTTCAAAAATGCTTAGCCCGGTTTTCTCAATGTCGTATTCCGGCAATGCCTTCACCTCCCGCATGAGTCAGGAATCCACATATCTAGACAGCGCCAGATCATCCATGATGTGTTGTTCTTTTCTCATTTCTTCCTTTATATAGCGCACATATGCTTTTTCTCTTGCTTGACTCCACAATTTCTCATCGATCATTTTCAATTTCAGTTCATGTTTTTCTTGATCCACTTGAGTTTGAGCAGACATCACTTCTTTTTGCTGCTCTTTAATTTTTTCTTCTACAGCCAAAAGGCAATTTTCCAGTTGCTGCAGTTCAAAAACGGAAATTTCCCCGGACGGGTTAGCCAACTGTTTTTGAATTCGCTCCTTTTCCCGCATCAGCTTATCCAAGGCGGTCTCCCCTTTAACCAGAAGACTGATCGCTTTGGATAAATTCCATTCGGCCAATGACTTTTCTCTTATTTTCAGATCGACGATTTTTTGCAACGAATATTGAAATGCCATCTGTCTCAACTCCTGGAGAAGATTTCATGCAACAGTTTTTTCGCTTCATCGAACGTATATTTTTCGTCAATGCGCTGAGCCGTAAACGAGCGAATCGCATGGATATGCTGCAATGATTGATCGATTTCAGGATTTGTGCCTTGCTGGTATGCGCCGATGTTAATCAAGTCTTCAGACTCGTTATAAACTGCCAAATATTTTTTCAACTGCTCGGCGTTTTTCAAATGACTTTCAGATACAATCTCTTTCATTAGCCGGCTGACGCTGGACATGATATCGATCGCAGGATAATGCCCTTTGCTCGCTAATTTGCGATCCAACACGATATGTCCGTCCAGAATTCCTCTGACCGCATCAGCGATCGGTTCATTCATATCGTCGCCGTCAACCAGGACCGTATAGAAAGCCGTGATGGAACCTTTGTCGCCAGTTCCGGAACGCTCCAACAATTTAGGCAAGTTCGCAAATACAGAAGGCGTATATCCTCGCGTCGCAGGCGGCTCTCCTACGGCGAGCCCCACTTCCCTCAGCGCGGTCGCATAACGCGTGACGGAATCCATCAGCATCATCACATTCATGCCGAGATCCCTGAAGTATTCAGCAATCGTTGTAGCTATAAGCGCGCCTTTCATGCGAATGAGCGCAGGCTGATCTGAAGTGGCCACGACGACAACCGATCGTTCCAAGCCTTCTTTCCCTAAATCACGTTCAATAAAATCTTTGACTTCGCGCCCTCTTTCTCCAATTAATGCAATCACATTCACGTCAGCGGAAGTGTTGCGCGCGATCATGCCGAGAAGGGTGCTCTTCCCTACCCCGGATCCAGCGAATATGCCCACTCTTTGTCCTTTGCCGATCGTCAGCATGCCATCGATCGCCTTCACGCCGACGCTGAGCGGTTCGGTGATTCTTTGCTTGGCCAGCGGATTTTGCGGCTGATTGTTCGTCGAATATCGCTTCATGCGGCTCGGCAGCGGCATGCCGTTTAAAGGCCGGCCCAATCCATCCAAAATTTGGCCCAACAGTTCCGTTCCAACAGGCACGGTCAGCGGGCTTCCCGTGCTGACGACATCGCAGCCTGGACCGATCGCGTGTATTTCTCCGAGCGGCATCAGCAAGACGCGATTGTTGCGAAATCCAACGACTTCTGCCGCAATCGGCTCTGGAGAGCGCGGCGGATAAATATAGCAGACGTCTCCGATCCGAGCATCCGGGCCCTCTGATTCAATCATCAAACCGATCACTTGGACCACTTTTCCGTTATATCGCACCGGATCGATTTGCATGAGCAGCTCTTTGTATTTATTTGCCCGAAACATGCTGTTCATTGTAATATGCCTCGCTGTCTTGTGCTGCCTGCAGCAGCTTTTGCTTGATTTCTTGAAGCTGCGTGTCTATGCGGGCATCAATGCTTCCATATTCGGAGCGAATGATGCATCCGTCATCTTTGACCGTAAGGTCCGGGATTACTTGCAAATCAGAGTTCGGTCCAAGCACGAGGCGGAGCTCCTCTCTCGCATCCTGCATAAAGCTGTATGATTTCGGAGAAACACAGAGCGTAATCAATCCTTGTTCTCTTTTTCTGCTTAACATTTGCTTGACTAAATCTTTTTTCCAAGCAGATTCTAGCGTGAGCTGCTTTCCGATAATTTTTTCCGCAATGTCACAGCTCAGCTCGACTAAGAAGCTTTCTGACTCTGCGATCCGGCGCTGTTTTTCTTCCTGGGCGCGATGAAGCACTGCTGCGGCTTCTTCAATCATTGCCGCATATTTCTCCTGCATTTCTCGTTCGGCTTTTTCAGCGCCTTCTCGGTACCCTTCCTGAAATCCTCGCTGCTTCGCTTCGTTTTCCAACTGCTGATCTTCTTCTCTTTTTTGAACAAACCAAGCTTCTGCCTCTGCTTTTGCTTGGCTGATGATGTTTTCTGCTTCTTGCTTAGCTTGTTCGACAATCATTTCCGCATGCTGCTGCGCATCAGCCAGCATCGCTTGTTTCAGCTGTTCCGCTTCAGCAGCTGCATCCGTTTGTTTGCTGCTGAAAGACTGCTCATTTTGATGCCTTGCATTCCTGGAAGCGTGAAATTCATTTGGGAAACTGATCTTTTTCATGTGTGATGACTGAGCAACCTGAGCATGTTTCAACAATCTAGACAACGATATCATCTCCCCCGCCTCTAGCGATAATGATTTCACCGCGGTCTTCCAGTCGCCGGATCACGGTTACGATGCGAGACTGCGCTTCTTCAACATCTCGCAGCCGCACTGGTCCCATAATTTCCATCTCTTCCTTGAACAGATCCGCCATGCGCTGAGACATATTTCGAAATATAGCTTCTTTTACTTCTTCGCTGGCTACTTTCAGCGCAAGCTGCAAATCTTCATTCGATGTCTCGCGAATAATGCGTTGGATGGCACGATTGTCCAGAGTAACGATGTCTTCGAACACAAACATGCGTTTCCTGATCTCTTCAGCTAATTCCGGATCTTGCTGCTCCAATGAATCCAAGATCGTTTTTTCCGTGCTGCGATCAACGCCGTTCAAAATTTGCACGATGGATTCAATGCCGCCGGTAGACGCAAAATCATCGCTGACTGTGGCTGAAAGCTTCTGCTCCAGCACCCGTTCAACTTCGTGAATGACATCTGGGGAAGTCGTGTCCATCAGTGCAATCCGCTTGGCTACTTCTGCTTGTTTTTCTTGCGGAAGAGACGACAATATAACGGATGCTTGCTCTGCCTTCAAATAGGAAAGCACTAATGCAATCGTCTGTACGTTTTCATTTTGAATGAAGTTCAGGATCTGTCCCGGATCTGCTTTTCTTGCAAAGTCAAAAGGACGAACTTGCAGCGTAGAAGTTAAGCGCGTAAATATTTCAGCCGCTTTATCTTCACCGAGCGCTTTTTCCAATATTTCTTTGGCATAAGCGATGCCGCCTTCGGAAATATATTCTTGAGCGATGCACATTTGGTAAAACTCTTCAATAATGCTCTCCCTCTCTGCTGCATCGATTTTTCTTACGTTCGCGATTTCCAGCGTTAGTTGTTCGATCTCTTCTTCTCTTAAATGCTTAAATACTTGCGCAGAGACTTCGGGCCCCAATGCAATGAGCAAAATGGCTGCTTTTTGTTTTCCAGTCAGCTTTTTATATAAGGTTGCCATCGCGCATACTCACCTCTATTCTTCTGTCAACCAAGTGCGAAGCAAACTGACAAAATCGTCCGTCTTTTCTTTAGCCATGCGGTCAAGCTGTTTTTTCATATAATTTTCATCCTCCGTTTCTTCGAGGATGTCAATTTCCTGAATTTGATCTTCTTCAAACAACGTTTCTTCTTCGCTGCGGCGTTTTCTTCTCAGTGCGAGATAGCCTCCGCCAAGAGCCAGCGCTGCAGCAATGGCCGCGATGCCGTAATATAAAATATTTTTTTCTTCGCTGCCCCCATAAACGCCAGACTCATTGCGAAAATTGTAAGTGATTACAGAGACTTTGCTCTCGATTTCCTCGCGAGTAAAGTTCTTTCCGCTGTCAACCAGCGAAGCGCTGATAATATTGACGAGCATGCGATGAATCTCTTCTTTTGTTTCGTTTGGCAGCGAGTCCGGATCATTCGGCACAGGCGGCTCAATTCCGGCAAAGATCGTTAAATCTTGCACGACATACGGACTGGACACGATGGAACTGGTGATTTCATTCACTTCATAATTAATGATGCGTTCCACTTCTTCCGAACTGGACAAACCTTGATTGGAAAATGTCGGGTAACCAGGAATGTCAGAAGGACCAGTCCCAACGATGCCGCCCGGCACGTTCTCAGTTCCGCTCGTGTACGACTTTTGGATTTCTTGGACGCT
>CALKAN010000378.1 GCA_937983035.1 uncultured Paenibacillaceae bacterium
TTTTCCTTTCAATCCGTGCATGCGGCCAAAGAAGCGCAAATTGTCGGCAGCGGATAATTTCTCCTCTAAGCTGATTTCCTGAGGAACATACCCGATGCGATGCTGAATTTGATCTCGATCGCGGCGCATGGACATATTTTCAATTTGAATGTCTCCTTCGAAGTCCAAAATGATTCCGGCTAATATTTTCATCAGCGTCGATTTTCCAGCTCCATTGGGACCGAGCAAACCGAAGCATGCGCCTTTGTCGATCGAAAGATGAACATCTTCCAACACCCGCTTTGAACCGTATGTTTTCCCCGCTTTCTTCACTTCGATCATCATATCACTCTCCTTTAATGATTTTTTCCAGCGTTTCAATATACTTTTTGTAAGCTTGCTTGCCTTTCTCGCTCGGGTAACAGATCGTTCTCGGTTTTCTGCGAACGAACGTTTTTTCGACCACGATGTATTCCGCCTCTTCTAATTTGCGTATATGGGCGCCCAGATTGCCATCGCTTAAGCCTAACTTTTTCTTTAAAAACGTGAAATCCGCCTTGCCGTAAGACATGAGGATGCTCATAATGCCGAGCCTTGCTTTCGCATGAATGACATCGTCCAATTGATGAAGGGAATTTTCATCCATCGTTTTTCCCCCATCTGCGCAGCATGATGCCGGTAATCAAGAAGATGCCCCCTCCGAAAACCGTCATGATGCCGGCATGGTAAGGCGGAAACCAAATGGCGTTTATGCATGCGAGCAGCGCGAACCAGATCCCCATGATAAAAACTTCTTTGCCGAGAATGACGCCGATCAATAAATATAAAATCGAGACGAAAATGACTGAATACAGTCCGATGACATCAGCGCTGAAGTGCACAAATCCCGTCGTGATCAAAACGATGAAGAAGACAACGATCACGCCAAAACATGAAAACAGCATCGATAATTTTCGATCAAAAACTGTCGGCAGCGGATCTTCTTTCGCTTGCTTGATGCCAATGGTCAAATTCAAGATCATTCCGATGATCGACAAACCGCCCCAGATCCAAGGCAATAAATGATCGAATCCGAGGGCATCTGCACCAAACCCGATGATCCAAATGATTCCCCAAATAATAAAATAAGGGCTGGCACCGGCAGCTGTATTCCTTGTCTGAAGCTCCATCAACTGTTTAATGTAAGCCAAATCTTTAACTAATTGACTGTTCGTTTGCTCAGTTTTCTTCTCATGTTCTTTGTTCACGTTATGCTCATCCTTTCCTTTGCAGTGAACTCTGTGTTATAGAGTACTATATTATATCTTACGTGTCAAAATAAAAAATGATTCAGACCTTTGCACTAAAATTGTAGAAGCTGCACCATCCAGATATAATCGATAAGCAGATGCTTTATGTGCAAATGCACGTTCACCCATGATGCGATAACGAGTTGATTAAAGAAAGGAGTGTTTAACTTGGAAGCATTCGCCAGACTGCGCCGGCGCTTGGAGGAAAAAGCGAAAGACTTATCCGCCAAGCCGGTAACGTATGTTGCAATCGGGGACAGCGTAACCCAAGGATTGATGGAAACAGGCGTATTGGAACACGAACGAGTGTATCCTCAGCTGCTGCGGCTGGAAATCGCCAAGCGGCATCCTTATGCGGTCGTGAATGTCATTAATGCAGGCGTGGGAGGAGAAACCGCGCATCAGTCTCGATCAAGATGGCAGCGAGACGTGATCAGTCATCAGCCGGATCTAGTCACGATCAAATACGGATTAAACGATGTGCATGAAGGCGCTCAAGGCTTGCGCCGCTATATTGGAGCGATTCGGGATCTGGTACTATTGATTCAAACAGAAACTGACGCCGATCTGCTGCTGCTCACACCGAGCATGCTGATGAAAAGGGATAATTCTCGAATTGCCGGCAGCGACCGCCGGTACATTCCGACTTATGTAAAATTATATGAGGAAAACATGCTTGCGAAGTATGTAGAGGCGCTCAGATCGTTTGCTGCTGCCAACGCCTTGCCTCTGCTTGATGTTTATGCGATGTGGGAAAAGATGGAGGAAGAAGGAGAGGACATTCATGAGCGCTTGGCGAACGGCATCGATCATCCGGACAGAAAGTTTCATCAACAATTGGCAGAGGCGATGGCTGAGCACATCTTAGGTGAATAGCCTCTGCCTTGCTCTTTTCAGCTTACTTCAATGCTTCCGCTTCTTCCTTAAGCATAAATCCGCCGCCGAGGCGAAATTTTCCGCCTGCCCTCATAAAGTCTTTCATTTTTCTTTGCAATGACGTATGTTCCGGCAATTGATCCAATTCGCGTTTTTCGCATCGAAAGACGAATGTATAAATACTTTCATCGCCGCTTTTGACGGGATACGGATGATACCATTCTTGAAACTTGACCAAGTTCGACGATTCGCCCAGCAATCCCCGAAGCTGAGGATCCATCAGCCAAGAAACACAGGCGATTGCCGTGTAGGGCCAATCCGGATAATATGTTTTGAAAAATTCGACAGCGCGCACGAATGAATCGCGGCAGTCTTCCTTCGTAAAGGAACCTTTTCTCGGGATGTGCACATGCAAAACAGGATCGTCTTGCTTCAGCCTCAGTTCCCATTGCTGTTTAGACAACGCAACAGGTTCATTCAATGCCGAGCCGTTTTCAGAAGATAACGGAAAGCCTTCGACCTCTGCATCATCTTCGCGAATATATGCCGTCCATCCGCCGCTTTCATCGCAGATTCCGTTCGTTCCGTCAACGAGGCCGTCGCGGCGGTATTTTACCCCTTCTTCAGATAATGCGGCAACGCTTCCGTCCAGTTTATTTCGATACCCGCGAATCGGATATCTAAACGTTCTCATTTCAAATTCGAGTCGTCCTAAGCTGTACAGCCGGCCTTGAAAATGATTCAACAACCAATTCAAAAGCCGCATGCTCAAGCCGGTCTTTCCGGATTCTTCTTCATGCACTTGCATGTTCGCATTGACTTTGCCCAGCGTTTCCCGAATCACCTGCTCCGGAATGTTCCGCTCTTTGTAAAGCTGCATAATATGCGGAAAACCGGACAGAAGCACAACGGCTGGGAAAAAATTTTGTGCTGTTTCCATGGCAGGATCGGACAGACGCGGAGCAGGCCATTCTGCGACGCGTTCAGAGAAAGAATCAGGCTTCACATAAATCATATAATGCCATAACCAGGCAAGCCGGCTTAAGCTGTCGTGTTCGCGCATGAGCTTAAAAGCCTCCTGCAGCAGCGTTGACCTCTTGTCCGTCAATTGAATAACCTTCAACACATCGGTCAGATAATCATCTTGCAAAAAAGGGATGGAAGATCCGGGCATATGGTCCATTGCTTCTTTGTAATTCCGCGCCCATGATTCCGGTGATTCCGAAATTCCAAGCTGCTCGATCCATTGCAGCAATTTGATTCACCTCTTTCATTCATGCATCCCGCTGTAAACGGATTGTAAAACGCTTTCGCTCCTATTCTAGCAAAATGCTCATCGTTCGGAAACATAAAAAAATACGATTCTGCATTTCAAAATTTCAATTTTGCATTTCAGCAGGAATGACTTAGAAGCATGTGTGCAATGGATCTGGAACAACCAAAAACGTCTGCGTCATTTGCCATTTGCCGTCGAATTATTAACCCGACTAATCATTAATGTCATTAATATTCGACATCATATTCATTTTTTCGATAACTTTTTCAATGCATAATGATCTCTTAACCAAGCGATCACGATTGTTAATGCAATAAATAAACAGAAAAATGTGATGATCATCGTTCGGATCGGATATTCCAGCATCATTCCATATTCAGAAGAGAAAGAAAACCCGTGATTCAGCGCATAGACCAGCAAGCCAAATGATACGGCATCTCGAAAAATATAAGCATTCATAAATATTTTTACGATCGTTTCCGTCTCTTTTAATATGGAACGCACAATATAAACGCCATAAATAATCAAAGGCAGGAACAGCAGGATGATTGCGGCTGCTGGAGACGGCCTGTAATGACTAAAGATTGTTTCAATCACGACAATGATGACAATCATATAAACGACCCAGCTGAAGAAGAATCCTGCAGACATTAAATTAAACTTTTTAATGCTCTGAAGAGCCGGGTGGTCAGATGTGACGTTTGTTTCCGCCTCTATTCCCCATCGATCATAAAATTGATTTAAGAAAACGTTTTGTCCAAAGTATATGACGATCCCTCCGAACAACAAAAAGAACGGCACGATCAACACATATTCTTCAAATGCTAAGATGCTTTTGGCGTACGCGGAATGATCGAACAAAATATATGGCAGCGGCAAGATGAAAGATATGCCCCAAACCCACAGCGCCCGCCTCAGATGATTTCCTGTGCTTCTAATAATATTCCGAATTTCATTGTTTTCTACATCGGCATTCACCATCTTCATGCTGCTTTTCAGCGAATGATGCAGCCGATTGATTAGAGTAAATACGAGCACAATGCTCGCTGTCAACAAGGTCAGTTGGATGCCGAACCCCAACTTTTCATATAACGTAACAAAAGTAATCGTGTAAAAACAGATCAGTCCAAGCACGGCCAGCCACAGCGCCCAAATCAAATGATTCGTAAATTTATGGTATGCCGCATGGACCAGAAACATCATGCTGGACAAGCTTTGATCTTCCGATTGTTTCTGCGGCAGGATGCGATTTTGTTCGCTTTGATGCACTGCATCAAAACCGTGCTCATTCTTCTCCCCTCTCAACAATTCATCAACGGATACATCCAACGCTTCTGCCAGTGCAGGCAAAATGGAAATCTCAGGAAAACCGTATCCTCGTTCCCATTTGCTGATCGCTTTATTGGTCACACCCAGCAAATCAGCTAAATTTTTCTGCGTCAATTGCTTTTCTTTGCGCAGATGAGCGATGAATATTCCGAATTTCTCGTTGTCCATGTTTACCTCCCTTGCTATCGTTGATCGTATTCTCATTCCATCATACTTCAAAACGGGAATTATGCATAACTACGCTGTTTGGAGTCCGTCTACGAATCGTAGATTTCTCATTTTTAATAACGATAAACGGCTGCAGCCGTGTTGTTGCCCCGCCAACCATAATGAAAAGAGCTGGGATTTCAGTTCCCAACTCCTGCATGGCAAGTGATTTGTTTTTTTGCCGGGCTGATTATTAATTCTCCTTATGTTTTAAAAATTTCAAATCAAACAGTCCCGACTCTTTCGCTGATCGAAACGCTATGTATACAAACGGCCCTAATATTAACCCCATCACGCCAAAAAACACAAAACCAAAATACATCGATAAAATGGTAGGCAGCGCGGCAAGGCCGATGAAATCGCCCAACACTTTCGGCTCAATAATTCTGCGCAAAATCAGCAAGATCAAAGCAAGCATTAAAAGCTGAATCCCTGTGTTCATATTCCCCATAATCATTGCAATGATTCCCCAAGGCACGAGAATCAACGCAGGCCCTACGTACAGCGGAATAATGTCAACGACCCAAATGATGATGGATGCAATCAGCGCCGAACGAGGCGAAATGAACAACAAACTGACGTATGTAATGACGAAGACCCCAATGCTCATAAGAAACTGAGCTTTCCAGTAGCCGAGAAACACTTTGCCCATCCGGTTAAATACGTGTCTTAACTTCTCAGATGTTTCGGACTTGAACAAATTGTAAAACAGTTGAACGATCTTTGGAAAATCTAAGCTCACCAAGAAATATACGATCAAATAAACAAGCGTTACGAACAGCATATTCGGAATCGATTGAAGCCAGGCGCCGAGCATGGAAAGAAACTGAGCCGTAAAATGCAGCACTTTATCATACAGCGTTTCAGCCTGACGTTCCATCTCCAGAATGATTAAATTTCCTTGCGGAATTTCTTGAACTAATTCGTAGAAGCGCACAATCAAATTGTCCATAAAAATTTGAACTTCAATCGCATAGCGAGGAATGTTCATCGCCAAATCATACAAATATTTAATGACCCTTGTCAACGTAAAATATAAAATCGCGGCGCATATGAAAATGAATGTTAAAAATACGATGAGAACAGGAAGCCATCTGTTTTTCACTTTCATTTTTCTTTGCAAAAACTTTACAAACGGTTCGCAGATCATCGCTGTCAAGACGGCAAGCAAAATGGGCGAAAAAACAGAAAAATATACCGCAACAAAGATGCCCAATGCCGTCAATCCTGCTCCGAAAACGATGCGGCGAACTAAAACTGGACTTAACAATATACCGGCCACCAACTTTCTATTTTGTCTATTTTAGCTGATGCAGGATCGCCAAGATTAATGATCAACGATAAACATGCTTTTTTACTATTATATTCTTTATGCGGCTGAATATCTATCTTTTTTCCTGCTTGGTTTTCTTGTGATTTTTAGACATAACTTTTTCGTTATTAAACATGAAAGCGATGCCAATATTGTGGTATAGTAATGTTGCGGCCAAATTTTTTTAAATTTTGTTGTAAGCGGTTACTAAATTGTGATGAAGTTAAAGAAAGGAGCTGTAAGACATGGCCAAAGTTCGACTGTTTTTGTTTTGTTTATTAGGAATGGTATTAATCGGCGGCGTCATTGTTGGATGCAGCCAAAGCGAAGACCCGATCAGCGAAACGGGAAGTTCACCGCCGCAAACGAATGAGCAACCGAAAGACCAAACAAGTGAACAAGCAAATGGCGAATCAGCTTCCTCAACGAATGAATATACAGGCGGACCCGTTGAACTGCTCATTCAAGATCGCAATACTGGAATTACTGAAGAGGAATTCGAGGAATATTTCGCGAAGCCTGTGAAAGAAAGGTATCCGGACATCACGATTACTTTGACGAAAGAAACGAATCTGGAAGCGCTGGTAACCGCGAATAACGCGCCTGATTTGGCTGCCATCAGCAATACTGTTCTTGATTTTTATTTAGATGCTGATTACCCAGAAAGTCTGGACGAAATGATCAAGCAATTCAATATTGATCTCGATCGATTTGAACCCAGCATTATCGAAGTGCTGCACGGATTAGGCCAAGGCGAAGGCATTTTCGGGCTTCCTTTCGGCATGAACTACGGCGCAACTGTTTACAACAAAGACATTTTTGATTTGTTCGGAATCAGCTATCCGGATGACGTGATCACTTGGGATGATTTTTATGATTTGACCGTGCTGCTTACGCGTGAAGACGGCGGCACCAAATATTTTGGCGGCGCTCCGGTTGTCCCGGTAAACATGCTGCGGCAAAAAGGCGTGACCAGCTTTGATGAAAGCGGTGACAAAGCGATCTTTACTACTCAAGGACATTTGGAGTTATTCTCATTCTTGCAGCGCTTTTACGAAATTCCAGGATATGTCCAAGGCGAGAATTATCTTCCAACCGCATTTGCGAACGGAACGGTAGCCATGCTCCCGAATTGGATCGCTGCCACGACGAACACGGTCAGTCAAGATTTGCCTTTCGATTGGGATATTATCGCCTTCCCTGTTTATAAGGAAAATCCAACGATCGGAGCACAGGTAGACTTCCATATGCTGACGGTATCGAAAGCGACTGAGCATAAAGATGCTGCCTATCGCGTCATTGAAGTGATGATTTCAGAAGAGGTGCAAGAAAGAATCAGCAGAAACCGCCGCATCACTCCGTTAAAAGATCATGCAATCAAGATGACTTACGCTCAAGATTCTAAAGTTTATGAGGGAAAAAATTTACAATCGATCTTTAAAGTTGAACCGGCTGTGCTCCCTGATTACTCCAGATGGGCCTCAACGATCCGCGACGACCTTAACAATGTGGCCAGAGACATCGCTTTGAACAATATGGATGTCAATACGGCCTTGCGTGAAGCGGAGCAAAGAGCTAATCAAAAGATCCAGGAAGAGATGAAATAAATTCGTTTCACTCGCAGAGAAAGGAAATGACTGCTCTCAGCAGCCATTTCCTTTCTCGTTTTCACCCGGCTTCTTCCTCAGACAAGCCCCAATCTGCACTGAGTATGTTTTTCAAATGCAGCAGTTGTTCGTCGCCGAGTGCTAGCGCGATTTTTTCTTCCAGTGCTGTTTTTTGAGTGACATATTGTTTGTAGTACGCTTCCCCTTGCTCTGTTAACTTTAAACATTTTTCACGATTGTTTCTTTGGGACGGTTCAACTTTTACAAGTCCTTTTTTGCGAAGGTTTTTTATAAATTTATGAGCAGCCTGCCTCGTAATATCCATCATTTTTGAAACTTGAGATATCGTAAGAAACGGCTGTTTATAAATGCAATCAATAATCAGCCATTCCGCATTCGTAACAGGAACATGGCTCTGTTTGCTCCATTTTTTTTCACTAAGCTTGCGCAATTGGCTGTGTCGCATAAAGATTAAATCGATCAGACCCATGCTTTCCCATTTGCCCAACCTGTTTCACCTCAGCCTCAATGATTTCGCTCCATAATGTACAAAAGATTAAACCAATTGTCAACTTAGTTTACAAATTGCCGAATATAGGGTAAAATATAATATATCAACGATCGTTGACCAATCGGGATAAGGAGCATCGAATATGTTTCAGGTCGGAGATTTGATCATTTATGGGGCGCATGGATTGTGCCGCATAGATGATAAATGTGAAATGACCTATGACGGATCTACGAAAGATTATTATGTTCTTCACCCTGTTGATGACGCCAAACTAAAGATCAGTGTTCCAGTAGACAGCAACGGCGTGTCAATGTCCAAAGTCATGGATAAGGAACGAGCGGAGAATATTTTGCAATCGTTTCATAAGCCTGCCATGCCTTGGATTGCCAAAAATACCGAACGGCAGCATTTCTTTAACAAACAAGTCAATTCCGGCAACCGAGAAGATATTGCGAATGTATTAAACGTGCTGTTGCGAAGAAAATGCGAACTGGAAGAAGAAGGCAAGAAACTGGGCACGATGGAGAACAACTTGTTGTCCAGCATTCAAAAGACGATGTTTGCTGAATTAGCTGTCGCTTTGAACCGTTCATATGAAGAAATTGAACAACACGTCCTGGCAGCCATCGGTCAGTAGAACGTTTTTGCAGCAGCTTGAACAATACAATCATCGACGATAAAAAGAGGTCCTGCATGAGGATCTCTTTTTTTATGTGGTATAATTAACCAATAGATCATGGAAAGGAGCGGCAGCCCATGAACGAAACAAGCAAAGTCAGCCTGCTTTGGCCCAATGAGGAAATAAAAGAGGAATATAAAGATTTGATCAGCATTTCGAACAGAACTGCGGCCGATCTGGGCATGGAACAAATCGCTCAAGGAATCAGCATCAACTCGAAGTATGAAGGCGATTGCATGAGGATCTTGCGTCAATTGTGCAATGATGAAGAGACGATTCATTACCGGCTGGACATTGTTGATGATTTCGTCCGCAATCCAAATTTAAGTGCACAAATGGAAAGCATATTGCCGCAGCTCAGAAAGTTGTACAGCCTGAATGATAAAAAATCGATCATTGGCGCAGAACCGCTGCGAATGATTGCATGGCAAACGGAAACGTTAGGTCTTTATATTGACATTGCTGCAGCTTTAAAAGAAATTTTAGATTCATTTCAAGATGTCATTCATTCTGAAGGATTAAAGCGGCTTCATCTTTTTTTGATCAAGCTGACAAACGGAGAGACATATCAATCGATGTTGTCGGAAATTCCCCAAATCCGAGAAAAATTGCAGAGCATGTCCAGCATTACGCTGGGGATCAACCTCGATGAGGAATTTAAACCGACAGAAGCCATTTTCTTGTCTGCAGAATCCAAAAATGTCAAAAAGAAGCGATCTTTCATCTCCAGCATTTTAGGGTTAAATTCCGCTGACGAGCCGTTCGAAGGGATTTCCCAATATAAAAGCATCATTAAAATTAACCATGCCCCATTAGAGAAAGTGTTATTGCGGTGTTTGGAAGAAATTTTTCATGAAACGCTGAAACCGGTCAGCGAATCTCTGCAAAAATATATCCAGATCAACACGCGCGTTTTGACCGATTTGGAATTCGAAATTGCATTTTTCGTTGGCGCGTCCCGATTTATCCAACGGCTGACAGCCAATGGGCTGAAACTTTGCAAACCGCAAGCCATGCCTAAAGATGATCGAAGCTTTGTGATCAAACAATTAACGGATGTTTGGCTCGCGCAAAAATTTGTCCATCAATTGTCAGAAGTCGATTTAGAGCGAATTATTGTAGACAATGACGTATATTTTGGCCCAGATGCAAGGATATTTATATTAACCGGGCCTAATCAAGGCGGGAAAACAACATATACGCGCGCGATCGGTTTAGCGCAAGTTTTATTTCAAGCCGGCATGTTTGTGCCGGGAGTTCAAGCGCGCATCAGTCCGGTTGATTGGATTTTTACTCATTTCAGCGAGGAAGAAACGCCTAACGCAGATCATGGAAGATTGGGAGAAGAATCCAAGAAATTAGCTGAAATCTTTCATAAAGCGACTCCTCACAGCTTATTGTTGTTAAACGAATCGTTGTCAAGCACGAGTCCGCGCGACAGCTATTATTTGGCGCGAGAACTTGTCAAAGGGATGAAACTCATTGGCTGCAGAGCGGTATTTACGACCCATATTCTCGATTTAGCGGCTGACGCGGATCAAATAAATCAAGAATTGCCGACCGAAGATCAAATTGTCAGCATGACCGCCGGCATCGATGAAAATGAATCGGCCGGCAACGCAAGCGAAAAAGACGCAGCAAAAAGAACATATAAGGTCGTTCCCGGTCCACCGAGAGGCATGAGTTTTGCTAAAGATATTGCTCGAAAACACGGGCTGTCATTGGAACAAATGATCGAAACGCTGCGGCAGCGTCAAATCATTGACTTTCACATTGACACAGAAAAAAGAAGCCATGATATGTAATTGAACAAAGCTCCTCAGATGCGGAATTGAAACTGATTTCAATAAGAAGCCAAAAAGAACACACCCTGCTGTCGTTATAGCAGCAGGACATTACTTTTTTGGCTTCTTTCTGCAAATTTAAACGGTAATAAATTCTCCGTCATCGGTTACATATGCATAATATGTTTTTCCGTTGATGCGATAATAGAATAAACTGTCCACTCCTTCAGTTTCCTCGGCAGCCAGCCAACTATATCCTC
>CALKAN010000379.1 GCA_937983035.1 uncultured Paenibacillaceae bacterium
TTGCTGGCGGAAGCGATCGGTGAATCGCATGCGGAAGCATAATTTTTGCGCATAAAATATGCCGGCTTGGACATTTTAATGGAAGAAAAGAAATAAATGGGATTTCGTGCAAATGGAGGGTCAGTCAGCATGTGGTGGTGGGTAGGCGGATTCACAGCCCTGTTGTTGCTCCTGGTCATGGTCAGCTATATACAAATTACTTTTCACCTCATGCGAAAAGGGAAAGACGACATGCTGCGATATGATATAAAGGCATTGCTCGGACTGGTTCGTTTTCGGGTTGAAGTTCCTGTCGTCATATTTAAAGGATTGGACAAAGGGATTGACTATAAATCAGAAGCGATTTTGAAAAATACTGATCAGCTTATGGCAGAACACGGTGAACAGATGGATAAAACGAAACTGTTTCAATACATGAGCAGCGCACGAAAGTTAATTCAGCATGTGCATCAATTCAAAATTTGGATGTATCAAACGATGTCTTATATTAAGTGTGAGAAGTTCAGATGGAACACGGAACTGGGAAGCGGCGACTGCCCCGCGACAGCTGTGCTGGCCGGGTCTGTTTGGGGCTTGAAAGCTTCGATCATCGGCTTTATTTCCACTAAAATTAAATTGCAGGCTGAGCCGGAACTGTCGGTAAGTCCGCAATACAATCAAACTGCGTTTTCGACGGAAATGTTCAGCGTGCTGAAAATACGCCTTGCGCATGCCTTATGGGCGAATGTAAACTTGCTGTGCCGCATTATGAAAGTAAAAGGCGGGTTTAAAACATGGGCGCGATTTGCCGCTTCGATATTTAAAGCATGGCGAAAGAAAAAAATGAACCATCCTTGATCAAATGAAGTCATTTCCACTGCAAATATTTATTTTCATGGATGAAAATATGAGAATTGGAACAGCCTAATGAGCAGGCAGCCCGCGCTGTCTAAGGATGAACTCATGAGATGGAGGCTGTGCAAAACATGGATAAGCAAAGAGCACAAGAAATTGCTGCTTCTCCGGTGATGGCTAACGTCACTTATCAAGGTAAGCAAATTTACATTCAACATGTGGATGATCAAAGCGGAAGAGCACACATTTTCCCGTTGGATCAGCCGGAACAAGTGCAGGAAGTATCGGTTGAAGAATTAATTGAGCACTCTTAAGGATGGTAACCTCGAAGGCACTGCAGCCAATGCAGACTTTCGAGGTTTTATTTTGGACAAAAAGGCATTCACAGTTAAGAGAAACGATGATGATAACATTTCTGGTTAAGCCGGCTGTGGTATGATAATTACGTCGACATCGATCTAATTCATCAGAGGTGACTCTTATTCGGAAAGAAGAAATGCTTTCATGATGCCATGAATTCGCAGAAGATGGAGAAATTCGTTTCAAAACGATGATGACAGGGATGCAAATGGTGAAAACAGACAATGACAGTAAAATATTGACCAAATGAAATCAAAACCGGACTGTTATGCATGGGGATTTCGTGTATAATAGTTTTATCAATTCAGCCATTTAATTTAGGAGGAGAAGCGATATGTCCGAACTGAAGATTGGAATGATCGGCTTAGATACAAGCCATTGCGTTGCTTTTACGAAACTGTTGAATGAGAAAGATAATGAATTTCACGTTCCCGGCGGCAAAGTGGTCGTCGCTTATCCAGGCGGTTCTCCTGATTTTGAATTAAGCGCTTCAAGAGTTGAGGGGTATACGAAAGATTTAAGCGAAAACTATGGCGTAAAGATCGTAGACAGCCCGGAAGCCGTTGCAGAGGAAAGCGATGCCATACTGCTTGAGTCAGTAGACGGAAGAGTGCATCTGGAACAGTTTAAACGAATTGCTTCTTACGGCAAGCCGGTGTTTATTGACAAGCCTTTTACGGTTGATTATGCTGAAGCAAAGGAAATTGCCGCGCTGGCTAAACAGCACAATGTTCCTCTGTTAAGCTCATCGGCGCTTCGCTATGCGGAAGGGCTGAGCGAGAAACTGAATGATGATTCGCTTGGAAGCATCATCGGTGCTGATACATACGGACCGATGGCGATCGTAGATACGCAGCCGGGCTTTTTCTGGTACGGCATTCACTCGGTGGAAATGATATACGCCATTCTTGGCAAAGGCTGCGTGAGCGTGCGCACGTTTTCCTCTGAAGATCATGATGTCATTGTCGGCGAATGGGCGGATGGACGCATTGGAACCGTTCGCGGAAACCGCAAAGGGAACAATAAATTCGGAGGCACCATTCATCGGGAAAAAGGAAGCAGCTTTATCGACGTGTATGCCAATCCGAAGCCATATTATGCGAGCTTGCTCGAGCGTGTCATGAAGCTGTTCCAAACGGGCGAAGCTGACATCGACATTGAGGATACGCTGGAAATTGTTCGTTTTATTGAAGCTGCGAACGAAAGCAGAGAAACTGGTGAAGTTGTGAAACTGTAAGCATAAAAATAAATGAAAGCTGTCCGTTCACCCAATGATATGCTCCCCTCAAAGTAGACACCTGAAATAACAAAAATCAGGACACTACTTATGAGGGGAGCATATCACCCAAGAGTGAGCAGGACAGCTTTTTTGTTGAGGCTGTGTATTCAGTTGGGATGATGCATGATGGTTGCTTGCGTTCATCTTGCTGCGCAAATATGATTCGATTTCCGGAAGGGTCAGTGACGATGGTTTTGTCCGTGTCAAACATGCGTAAAATGGGGGATCATGCATGGCGAAGCTTTTTTCGTTCATGGAATAAACTCCTTTCCGATGGATGGCCATCATGATTATTCGCTATAAGAGAGGTCTGCATAAAAGAAAACAAGAAAGCGAAGTGTTCAGGTGACTGCAATGCTTGGATTGAAAATGTTATGAACACTTCGCCGCACTCAGTTATTCATAAATGATGTCCGCATCATCATCACGCAGCTGTTCAGAATGTGTCGAAGTTTCTTCTTCTGTTTTTTGCACTTGTTCCGCATCACCGATTTCTGGTCCGATTTCAGGAATTTCTTGGTGTTCAATTTCAGGCAAATTTTCATACCCGATTTCGTGTTTTTTTTCCAAATTCCTTCAACTCCTTGTCAATTTTCTGATTTATTCGGGCCAACGTTAGCTTTTGTATTTGCCGGCATGGTTATGCAATTTAATTTTTTGATGGGACATGTTAATATACGATTAACCAAGGAGGTGCTGACAACCATTGAATTTTGATCAAATGATTGACCGCAGGGGAACAGGCGCGGCAAAATGGGATGCAAGAACGAAGCTGTTCGGACGGGATGATGTGATTCCGATGTGGGTGGCGGATATGGATTTTGCCGCACCAGAACCTGTTCTTATGGCATTGCAAAAACAGGTGGAGCACGGCGTTTTCGGCTATGCTCTTCCATCGGATGAACTGAATGAAGCGATTGTCAAATGGATGTCGCAAAGACATGGGTGGCAGATCCAATCAGATTGGCTGATTTATGTTCCAGGCGTCGTGCCGGCGCTGAGCTTGTCTGTTTTATCGTTCAGCAAACCAGGGGAAGGCGTCGTCATTCAGCCTCCGGTGTATTATCCTTTTTATGATGTGGTGAACAGAAACAACCGGAAGCTGTTTTTAAACCCGCTTCGTTTGCACAACGGCCGTTACAGCATGGATTTGGATCATTTGGAAGCGATGTTGAAGAAAGAGAGCAATCAAATTCGGCTGTTGATTTTGTGCAGCCCGCATAATCCTGTTGGGCGAGTCTGGACGGAAGAAGAACTAAGAGCGCTTGGCAAGCTGTGTTCGGCTTACGGAGTGAAGGTTTTGTCAGATGAAATTCATTTTGATCTCGTCTTTCCAAAATATAAGCATATGCCGTTCGGGTCGATTTCGGAAGAACTGGCACAGCAGAGCATCGTGTTTACGGCGCCAAGCAAAACATTCAATCTAGCGGGCCTGCAGTTATCTTATATGATTGTGCCGAACCCCGAATGGAGAGAAACGTTGAAGAAAGAGACAGCCCGGCTGTTTTTAAATCCGCTTAATCCGATCAATATCGCAGCTTCAAAGGCTGCATATGAAGAAGGAGGCAGCTGGCTGGATGCTCTTCTGGCTTATTTGCAAGACAATGCAGCGCTGGCTCGTCTGCGCATAGAACAGATGCTGCCCAACGTGCAAATAACGGAATTGCAAGGCACGTATTTAATGTGGCTTGATTTCCGCCGCTGTTTTGAGTCCGCGCAATCATTGAAAAGATGGGCGGTTCATGAAGCAAAAGTCGGTTTCAGCGAAGGGAAGCAGTTCGGCAAGGAAGGGGAAGGTTTTGTTCGCATGAACATCGCTTGCCCGCGCGCCATGCTGCAGCAAGCGCTGGATCAAATGGAAAAGGCGGCGCAAGCATTGGAAAAATGCAATGTAACGGAACTGTAATCTGACTTTTACGATTCGATAATATGTTTCCTATATAATAAAAATGACCCTCCTCTCGATAGGAATAGATCCCTCGTTGCCTGCATATGCAGGTTTTTTTTTGCTTATTTTTCACGCCTCCCTAATTTGACATATATTGAGTTGGATTGCACGTTTGTCGGTGAATGGATGGAAGTTCATTTTGTTCACAAATTTGTAACAATTGCGCGACAAGTTTTTACATTATTTGATATAAAGGTTGTCTTATAATATTCGAGGTGCAACTAACAATGCAGGAGAGAAACATGCTGTTAAGCAGGGGAGAACCGCGCTGTTAGTTTGAGTTTAATTATTGTATGAAAGGAAACAGAAGAAATGAACGTAGGAACTTTAAGCTCAAATGTAGAGAAATTAAGAATCAGAATGGTAAGACTTGCGAAAGAAAGGGGCAGTTTTATTGACGAGCATGTTGTAGAAATTAGTCAGGAGCTGGATCAATTGCTCGTACAACTGCAAACAAAAAAAGAACCGGGAAATTATTCCTCAATGGAGCCGACCATACAGTAAGGCTGCATTAGTTACTCATATGCAATTGGCAGCAGCATCAACACGGCATCCCGATCATATGCATGAAAGACTTTGTCCGCTGAACAGCTTTCTCTAAAGACAGTCCTGATTTTTGTTGTTTCAGGTGTCTGCGGGGAAGCTTATCGTCGGATAAAGTCTTTTTTACTGTTCTTTCAAACATGTTCCGGCATCCTTTCATGACAACGGGAAACATGATACAGTAATAGTAACGACATGTCGCAGGAAGGGGAGGTTTCTATGCTGGAACTGAAAGCATCTGTTGGAGACATCGTGAAAGCAGAATATAAATCTGGGCAGTATATAGGAGAACTTGTTGAAGATATATTTCCGCGCGCAAAAGTGAAAATTTTAGCCGTGATCAAACATCCAGAGCAAGGGGACATCCATCATCCGAAAAATCCGGACGTGAAATTGTTTCATCAAAGACGCGCGCTCGCTTATCAGGAAATTGCCGTCGTTCCCGTTCGGCATATCGAGCCATACAACGGGGAAATCCCAGATTACAAAGCGTCCCTCAAAGCAGCCATCGACGCAGAAATCGAAGAAGTGGAGAAATTGGTCAAGTGGGGTCAAGCCAGTTTGGCGCATCTGCATGAATTGCGCGGAGAGTATTTTAACAATCGATCATAAGCATAAAAAAATGGCTGGGGATACAGGATTCGAACCTGTGCATCACGGAGTCAAAGTCCGTTGCCTTACCGCTTGGCTAATCCCCAACGCATTACAGTAATGTATTTTTGCCAATCGAACAAAAGATATGCATGTTTGATAAAAAAAATGAACGAATCGCAAATGAAGGTGGTGCGCTTATGAAAATTACATTTATTGAACCTACTCCCAGTCCAAATACAATGAAATTGCATTTGGATGAATCGCTGCCGAAAGGCATTCAAAGAACTTATACGAAAGAAAATAAAGAGATGGCGCCTGAATGGGCGAGGAGACTGCTTGAGATTGATGGTGTGAAGAGCATTTTTCGCACCGCTGATTTTATAGCGTTGGATCGGGTTCCAAACGGGGATTGGGAAAAGATTTTGACGGAAACGAGAATCGTTTTCGGACAGCAAGAAGATATTCCAGGACAATCGTCATTTCAATCCGGCAGCGATGATTCTTTCGGCGAAGTGAAAGTATATGTGCAGACGTTTCGAAAAATTCCGATGCAAATCAGAGTGAAAAGCGACGGGAACGAAGTTCGGAAATCATTGCCGGATTCATTCGTGCAAGCTGCGATGGAAGCAGGGATGGCTTCGGCAAATTTAATCAAAGAACGAAAACTGGAAGATTACGGAATTCGATATGGTGAACCAGAGGAGATCGCTGAAGAAGTGATCCGAGAATTGACGGCTGCTTATCCGGAAGATCGTCTCAAGGCATTGGTGGAAAAAGCGAAAGAGGCCGGCTTGGAAGGCGAAGTCATTGAAACGGTTCAAACGATGACTTTGGAAGAAATTAAAGAAGCGATGAACAGCGGAGATTGGCGGGTGCGCTACGGCGCTTTTGAGCAACTGAAGCCGACGGAACAATTGCTGCCATTGATTGAAAAAGCGCTGCAAGATCCGCACACATCCATCCGGCGCTTAGCCGTCGTATATTTAGGGGATATCGGCGGGAAAATTGTGCTTCCTTACTTGTATCGAGCGTTGAAGGACAAAGTTCCTTCTGTGCGCCGCACGGCAGGAGACACGTTGTCTGATCTCGGAGATCCGGATGCGATCGAAGCGATGGCCGAAGCGCTGCAAGATTCCAATAAAATTGTTCGCTGGCGCGCGGCAAGATTTTTGTATGAAGTAGGCGATGAACGTGCATTGGAAGCATTGAGACGAGCGAAGGACGATCCGGAATTTGAAATCAGGCTGCAAGTGAACATGGCTTTGGAGCGCATAGAAAAAGGCGAAGAAGCGGAAGGAACGATTTGGCAGCAAATGACTAATCGCAGAAGAGATTGATCGATATGCATGCTAAACCCAGTCAGACGGCTGGGTTGTTTTTTTGCCTCATTGAGCGGCAAAGGATTCTTGTCTGATCATGAGGAGTTCAAAAAGCCGCAGCAATCCGCAAATCGATGAGGATGGCTTGGATGCTTGTGACGGCATCATTTGCTGAACGATTCTCGTTGTCGATCTTCACGCATCAGCTGAATGATCAAATGGTCTAAATGTTTGCTGATGTGGACGACTTCGGGATGATTGAAATTGTATTGGTTTGACTTGGCTGTTTTGATTAGTTCTTTTTTTAAGCGGGTGATTTCATGCATGAGGCGCATGCGCTTCGTCATTCAATTCTCCTCCTTGAGACTGCGTTTCCTTTGCCCTTTGAAATTATTTTAACATATTTTAACCAAAAGTTGGTTAGTTAAACTGCTTGGAAATAAATCTCTGTTTAACGCAACTATCGCGGAAGGATCGAGTATATACATACAGGAAGAAGAGATGGAGGTATAGGACATGAAATGGAAACGACACCTGATATTGATTTTTTCATTGCTGTTGATCGGATCGGTGACCGTATTGGCGGACAGCGCATATGAATGGCTGCGCGGCAAACAAGTGCAGTTGTCTATCAATGGAGTCCGGGTGGATGATTCTGGTTACTTGCTTCAATCAAACGGGAAATCTTATTTTCCGGTTAGAGAAATATCGGAAAATTTGGGGGCAATCATTGATTGGGATGAGGACAACAATGAAATCAAGTTGTATAAGCCGAATGTACATCTCGCTTTCAATTTCAAAAGAAAAGACGGTTCTCTCGGCACATTCGGCAGAGTGGAGCAAGGAAGTGAACTGAATTTCTTTATCTTTACTCAGATTGATCATTTGAAAGTGAAGGTGCATTCATTGAAATATGAGATTGCAGCGCCGGACGGCACGGTAGTCTATTCCCATGAAGAGCCTTTGGAGGACCAAGATCAAGCATTGATGTGGAGTTATTCGCCTAATATCAAGCTGCAATTTGACCAATCTGGTGAATACACGGTCAAAATTTACATGAACTTGGAAGAAGATGGAGAATATTATCTCGTTTCGAAGAAAATTTTATATTCATCATAAGGGACATAAAGAGCATGATTACTGCCGATAGTGAGCATAGTGAATCGTTCGGCCGTTAAATAAGCGCAGCTCAGCTTTCCATTTCTTAGCCATAAATTTGCATATTTCATTCGCTTTTGCTTTATCGCCGTGCGTGCAACCAGAAGGCAGTATCACCTGTACTTCTTTCGCAGGCGGAGCCGGATCCGAGTCATCTTGTGCGGTTGCTGCTTCTTCAATGCCGATCACAATATATTTGTACAAATCATTCGTGCCTTTTAAATAAAACCACTGTTCGCCCGCATCGGGAAGCGGCTCAATCGTATATGGGAATGCAGCCGAAGCGTAATCCCAGCCGAGCTGTTTGCCGGTTTTCGCGGTTTGATCGCGGTAGAGCGCCAATATGTTTTTTACTTGATCCATTGTCAGATCTGCCATCGCGGATTGTTTCACTAATCGAATCACGGCCGTTTGATTCACTTTCGCTTCACCTGACCTTATTTAAAATTGAGAAAATTTTCCTGTTACTGTCATTTTAACATGATGTCAGCATATTTACAATGAAAAAGAAGTTTCCAATCGTTTTCCTGGAAAGGAAATCTTTTGGCAAACTTCTTTTTTTCATAAATATTCATGATGTTGTCAGATTATGATATCGCGCTTGTCTCGACGATGACTTTCACTCGTTTAATATTTTTGTCTTCCGGCCCTTGCACAGGCAAGCCGACCGCTTGATGTTCCCGTATATAATCAATGTTTTCCTGCGTGATGACTTCGCCGGGAAGCAAAATCGGAATGCCGGGAGGATAGACCATGATGAATTCGGCGATAATTCTCCCCACTGCTTCTTCTAATAAAACAGATTCGGTATCTGCATAAAATGCATCTCTTGGGGACAGGGACAGCAGAGGGATTTCAGGGGTGATGACCGAGACGGGCGCGGTTTGCTTGAATGTGCATTGTTGACTGATTTGCTCCAGCGCTTGCACGAGCTGATTGACCGTTTCCATCGTATCGCCTGGCGTAATTAAGCACAAAATATTGTACAAATCGCTCAATTCCACCTCAATGTTATAATTCTCCCTTAACATGACCTCTGCGTCATAACCCGTGATTCCAAGAGGATGAACATGAATCGTCAGCTTGGTCGGATCATAACTGAACGCAGCTTCATCATCTAAAATTTCTTCGCCAAAACAGTAAAGGCCGTCGCTTTGATTGATGCGTTCTCTGGCATATTCCGCCAGTTGTATGGCTTGGTCTGCCAGCCGCCATCCATTGAGAGCCAAATGCCGCCGCGCTGCATCCAGCGAGGCCAGCAATATATATGAAGTAGAAGTTGTCGTCAGCATGCTGATGATCGCCTGCACCCGTTTTGGATCCACTCGCCCTGCTTTCACGTTTAAGATCGAGCTTTGAGTCAGGGAACCGCCCAGTTTATGCATGCTCGTCGCAGCCATGTCCGCGCCGGCTTCCATTGCGGACAACGGCAATCGTTCATGGAAATGAATGTGGGCGCCGTGTGCTTCGTCCACCAGCACGGGAATGTCGTGTTCATGCACGATGTCCACGATTTCTTTTAAATTCGTAGCAATGCCGAAATACGTTGGATTTATGACAAAAACCGCTTTGGCGTCAGGATGAAGTTCCAACGCTTTTTGGACCGCGCTTGTTGTGATTCCGTGCGCGATGCCCAGCTTTTCGTCCATTGCGGGAGAAATGAAAATCGGTTTTGCTCCGGCAATGATAATCGCGGTCATGACGGATTTGTGCACATTTCTCGGCACGATGATTTTATCCCCTTGTTCGCAAACAGAAAGGATCATCGCCATGATGGCTCCGCTTGTTCCTTGCACCGAAAAAAAGGTATAATCGGCGCCGAACGCATCGGCTGCCAATTCCTGCGCTTCTTTGATTACGCCTGTCGGCTGATGCAGGTCATCCAGCGGCGCGATATTGATTAAGTCGATGGACAATGCGTTGTCTCCAATCCATTGTCTGAATTCTTCATCCATTCCCGCGCCTTTTTTATGCCCAGGAATGTGAAATTGCACCGGATTGTTGCGTGCATGTTTTTTTAAAGCAGTAAATAACGGTGTCCGGTGATGATCCATAGCCTTCTTTCCTTTCTTAAACGGTAGTCCAAAATGTCGATATATATTCAAACTATCTACTTGATACTACAGCAAAGGTATTATAAGATGCAATAGGGTAATATGAACAATTTCAGGAGGCTTACATGCATAAACAAATACTCGTCATCATGGCGCTGCTCATTACAACCTTCTTAGGCTTTGGAATTATTATCCCCGTCTTGCCCGAAATTGTGCCGCCGGTTCATTTGGGCTGGATGCTCGCTTTGTATTCGGCAGTGTCTTTTTTTATGTCGCCCGTTTGGGGCCGGATTTCGGACCGCATCGGACGGCGTCCTGTACTGATGATTGGCATATTTGGCTTTTCTGTCAGCTTTTTTATGCTGGCTGTTTCTTTAGATCAATACTTTTGGATGTATTTCTCCCGCATATTAGGAGGATTTTTCTCAGGCGCGGTCACTTCGTGCGCTGTCGCTTACGTGGCGGATATTACGACGGAAGATGAACGAACGAAAGCGATGGGTTTGGTAGGAATGTCGATCGGGCTTGGATTTATATTCGGGCCCGCGATCGGAGGAATTTTGTCCGTTGTCAATCTTGCATTTCCATTTTACCTGTCATCGGCGCTTTCTTTATTTACATTCGTATTTGTTTATTTGTATTTGCAAGAATCTTTGTCCAAAGAAAAGCGCATCGAGCGATCACGCATGGCGCAGCCTTCGAGATGGACTGCTTTTAAAGGCAAGCTGAAATACTTATATGTGCTAGGATTTGTCGTTTCGTTTACTTTGGCCGGATTGGAAGGAACGTTGCAATATTTCCAGTCCGAGCGAATTGGCGCAGGATCGTTTGAAATCGGCATGATGTTTTTGATCAGCGGCATTGTCGGGGCGCTCATCCAAGGAGGAGTCGTGCGCCGGTTTATCCGCAAAGGCGAAGAACCGAGATACATCGGCATCGGATTGGCGTTGTCGGCGATTGGCTTTTTCATGTTGATATTTTCAAATAGTTTTGCGACCGCTGCGGC
>CALKAN010000380.1 GCA_937983035.1 uncultured Paenibacillaceae bacterium
TATGCAGACGAGTTTGACGAGCTTTGGCAAGATTAGGAACGGGCGGTCAGCGAGCGATTTGCATGATTGGGGATCAAGCCGGCGGATTCGAGCGGGGCATCCGTGCGTATATGCGGGTAGAAGAAGGCGGCCTGCGCCTGTGCTTTGACCATGCCGCCAAAGAGAAAGTTTACGAAAGGATTTTCTTCAAAGATACGAGCACTGACTTCAACAATGGCCTCTTCAAATGCATGATGGGAAGCCAGACATTAACCGTAATGATCAATCGAGTGAAAAACAGGAAAGATGACGCCGATCCTCGATAATGAGGACCGGCGTTTTGCTGCGGGATCAACCTCTGCAATTGTAATTTCACCGAATATGTGAAGGTTACAGCACCCACTCTTCTTCCTGACCTTGCGCATTCGTGAAGGTGATCACCGAGCGGAAATTTTCGAAGTCTACGTGCAGGAGACAGCTCTTGCCGCCATTGTCCCACTTCAGTTTAAGCTCGTGATCCTCTGTGTCCATCACCTGGAACTCACCTTGGAACGCCTCATGTTCATTACGGAATCGGATCAGTTGCATGAGTCGCTTGACAACAGGGCGCTGCACGGCTTGTTCGATTTCTTCGAGCGTATAATTATGGCGGTTCACTTCCCGGCCATCTCCGGTCAACTTCGCTCTCTCCTCATCATTTTCGCCTGCTAACAAGCCGACATAATAAATCTGCGGGATGCCAGGCGTGAACAATTGAATGGCACGTGCTGCGATATAAGCATCATCGTTCCGCTCCAGCGCATCATAGTACGTGATCCGAATTTGATGCACGTCGAAGCCTTCAGGGGACTTGTGCGCATCAGACAGAACATAGCTGAGATTAGCGCCTCGCTCCAGACAAACATCAACCACTCGGCGTGCCCTCTCCGTATCTGCCAGATCGTCCATATCCGGTTTGACCGGGATTCCGTCATGGCAGTCCAGCATAGTAAATTGGTTCGCCGGACGATTTTTCAAATAGTTCTTCAGCAACCCGCTGGAGCGATTCAGCAAAGCATCCAAGACAGTGTAAGGCAATATAAAATCATAAATCCAGAAGCCCCGTTCTGCCAGCTTGTACTGGATCGTGTAATGGGAATGGACCTCCGGCAGCAAAACAATTCCGTGTTCTTCCGCCTGCTCCGCTGCCCAGTCCATAAATCCATAGATCTCAGGCTCTACGAAGAAACAGCTTGTCCCTGGTTTTTTGATCACATACCCCACCGCATCAAGTCGCAGCATGCGAACATGCTGATCCTTCATATGTTTGAAAATATCCCGGAAATATTCTTTTGTAAGCTCAGAGTTCACATCAAGGTCGATCTGTTCGGATGGGTCGGTTTTTCCGAAGGTCGTCCACACCTTCTCCTCCTGATTGTCAGCCGTGATGAAAGTCGAATACGGAACCGGACGACGCAGGAACATCTTGTCGATATCTTCCTGAACCGGTTGTCCATCTTCCCAAATCTTCTCGATCGTCAAGAACATATCCGCATATTTGGATTCCCGGCCGTGCTTGAGAAAGTCCTGAAAATAAACAGATCTCTGTGAAACGTGATTCACCATCACATCCAGCATCACCCCATATTGCTCGCCAAGTTCTTTCACATCTTCCCAAGATCCAAACTGCGAATCGATCGCGAAGTAATCCAGTGGAGCGAAGCCTCGGTCTCCCGAAGACGGGTATGGCGGAAGAATATGAATTCCGCCTGTGAACAGATCAGGAAAATGTTTTTGGATCACATGCTTTAAAGCCTTCAAATCCCCGCCGAGTGAATCAGGATAGGTGATTAGCTGTGCTTGATTTTTGAGTTTCATCTAATAAGCCCTCCCCATGGTTTATGATCAAATCAGGAGCATCTCCGGAAAACGCTGAACCGGTCCCACATGCTTCAATTTGTATGCGCTGATTTTCATCCCATAATTGACGGCATCCAAAACGGTTTGACCCTTGGCTATGCCCGCATAGAACCCTGACCAGAAAGCGTCGCCGGCTCCGGTTGCATCCACGACATCTGTTGCAACACTTGGCAGATGAACCTTTTCCGTGCCATTGGAGACTAAAGCGCCGTCTGCCCCGAGCGTCAAGATCACCAGCTTCGCGCCATGATCTAAAAATGCGGCAAGATGTTGATCAGGTTGATCTTCGCCAAAGATCCGATCGGCATCGTCCAACGAAGGCTTAATCACGTCGACTTGTCCGATTATGGACTTCACATATTCCCTTCCATCCTCCGCTTTATCCCAGATAGCCGGATGGTAGTTAGGATCGAAGCCAATCAGCGTCCCTTCCGCCCGAGCCAGAGAGATCACCTTCTCGATCGTAGATCGAGCGGGTTCCCTCGAGATCGGCCAACAAGAGAAATGAACGATCTTAGATTGCTTCACCGCCTGCTCCAACTCAGGCGTAAACTTTATCTGGTAATCCGCTCCGCGATAGAAAATGGGTATTGGCGTGTTTCGACTTTTCGTGATCACAACCATGCTTGTGGATTCCTCGGAAATCTGAATATCTTCCGTTGGAATGCCTTCCTGCTCCAGATGTTGAAGAAGAAACTTCCCGAAGCTGTCATGTCCTGCAGCGGAAACAACCCGGGAATTCAATCCCAGTTTCTTTGCATTCATAGCCAAATTCGCAGCTGAACCGCCGAAATATCGCTGATATCTATCGCAATTTAATGTGTCGTCATAATCTTCGGAGATCATATCAACGAGCAACTCTCCGATCGCTAAAACATCATTGGGTTTATCTGTAAAGGCGGCACGACTATCCAATCTGAGCACCCATTTCCCTCCATTTCATGAGAACGATAGATGACACCATATGTTAACCGGTTAACATCTTAAAAAAAAAGAGTGAAGGTACATCATTCGTTCCCCAAAGTTGTTTCTTTTTCTATCAGTTTGACAGGCAGAATGTTCTCCCGCGGCACTTCGGTGCCATTGATCTGATCGATTAACAATTTCACAGCTGTTTTGGCGATGTCTTTGATCGGTTGTTGAATCGTCGTTAGTTCGGGCGTGATATATTCTCCTACTCTAATCCCGTCAAAACCGACCACTTTCACGTCTTCCGGCACGCGTTTGCCAATCCGCCTGCATTCCTTCAACACTTGCGCAGCGATGATGTCGCTGCTGGCGAATATCCCATCGAGATCGGGATGCTCACGAAACAGATCCGTTACAATCTGCTCATATTCTTCATATTTGAATCCGTTCAAGTCCGTCTCGACAACAACATGAAGAATCTGAAACTTCGTGACGGTATCCATGAACCCGTCATATCTTGTTTTGGCTAATAAATGCAGCTTTAAGTTGCCGCTGATATGAGCGATTTTCTTACAGCCTCTTTGGATCAGAAGTTTCGTTGCCAACTCCCCGCCCTTATAGTGATCAGACGAAACATAAGGGATGGAATCGGACAGCTGGCGGTCTATGGTAACGATCGGCAGATTAATCGAGTTATACTCCTTCGTGTCAAGAGTATGACTGCCCATGATGATGCCGTCGACCTGACTCGCTTTTAACATATTAATATATTCTTTTTCCTTGCTTTTGTTTAAGCGAGAATTACACAGCAATATTTTATACCCTTTCTTATAGGCGTAAGACTCTGCATGGATCGCGATCTCGCCAAAAAAGGGATGAGAAATATCTGGTATAATGAGTCCGATAATATTAGACTTTTTGCGAAATAAGGAACGAGCAAGTTCATTGGGCTGGTAATTGAGCTCTTCCATAGCCTGATAAACTCTTCGCTTCAGATCCTCGCTCAAATACCCCCGATTGTTCAATACTCGGGAAACCGTCGTTACGGAGACACCGACTCTCTCTGCAACATCTTTGATCGTCGCCATCTAGTTTCCTCCAATACATAAAATTACTCTCTATTACTATTATTATAATACGTTATATTTTTCATGTTTCAAGCTTCGAACGATGTTGTCTGCGACGATAATTGAGCAGATAAAGGTCTTTCCGTTGTTTCATGCTCTGCCCTCCGCCCGGCTCATGCGAACATGCATGGATCGACTGTCTCCAAAACTCCCTGTTATTGCTTGGGCCCGCTAGCTTTGCAAAGCCCTGGAAAGTGCACCTATATACTCGCTTCGTGCCTTCCTGCTGATCGGTGCATCAGGCGCAGCAATCTCAAATGCGTGATATCCTCCCGGATACAGGTGGAACTCCACCTCCACGCCTGCTTGCGCCAAACGCATCACATACTCGATCGTTTCATCGCGAAACGGGTCCAGTTGACCAACGCAGGTGTAAGTTGGCGGAAGATCAGCCAGATTGTCTGCACGGATCGGAGCGGCGTATGGCGATACGTCTTCCCGGTCTCCATCCCCCAGGTACATGCTCCAAGCTGCGAGATTGTTCCGGCGATTCCATACCGCTGGATGCGTAATCTCGTGGCTGGAAGGGGTCATATTCCGATCATCGATCATCGGATAGAGCGGCATCTGGAAGCAAATCTTCGGCCCTTTCCGATCTCTGGCCAGAAGCGCTAACGCAGCGGTCATGCCTCCGCCGGCACTGGCGCCGCCGATCGCCAATCTCGACAGTTCGATCTTAAATTCTTCATACGACTGGGAAATCCAGAGCAGCGTCGAATAACAATCTTCCAGTCCTGCTGGAAAAGGATGTTCCGGAGCCAGACGATAATCTGGCGAAAATACGACGCAGCCGACTGTCTCCACGATCTCTTGCAATAGATCATCATCATGCGAGGGATGGCCCATAATATAGCCGCCTCCGTGGATCCAGAGCAATGCAGGACGCTTCGCTTCCCCGTTCTGCTCGGCAGGTTCATAGATTCGAACTATCATTTCATGGCCGTCTTTGCCTTCAATCTTACGCTCGTGAATTTTCACTTTATCCGATCTCCGCGGTTCAGGCGGTTGATTCTTTCTGATCCGTTCCAAATCTTCTGGAAGGTAAAACTCCGGCAGCTGAAGCAGAACCTCACGCAACTCCGGATGAGTCCTCTTGATTAGATCCATGCTCTACCATCACCTTCAGTTCATATTACTTAATCGCGCCTTCTGATATCCCCTTGATTACATAGTCTTGCAGGATAATATAGAGGATCAGAACCGGTATGATCGTCATCACCAACGCAGCCATCAACGGACCATAATCGACCGAGTAGGACGAGAAGAAGGCATACGTCGAAAGCGGCAATGTCCGATTATCCGGCGATAACAAAACTAAGCTGGGCAAGAGATAGTCGTTCCAGATCCAAAGAACATCCAGAACCGCCAGCGTGACAATGATCGGCCTCAGCAAAGGCAAGATGATTTGGAAAAAAGTTCTCTGTCTATTGCACCCATCGATAAACGACGATTCTTCGAGCTCATAGGAGATCCCTTTGATAAAGCCGTGGAACATAAACACGCCGAGCGGAATCCCAAAGCCAATATACATGAAGATAAGCACCAGTTTCGAGTCGAGCAGCCCCAGATTCCCATAGATCATCACAAGCGGGATCATGATAACCTGGAATGGAACCGTCATCGCAGCCAACATCGTGAAGAACAAAATCTTATTTACTTTCCATTTGAAGCGAACGAACAGATAACCCGTCATGGCAGCAAACAAGATGATGAGCAAGACGGAAAACAACGTAATCAAGAACGTATTCATAAAGCCTTGCATAAAGTTCATCTTGTCAAAAGCTTCGACATAGTTCGAAAAATTGAAGCTTTTCGGCCATGAGATCGGATTTTCAATAAAATGTTGGGTCTTCTTAAACGAGTTTAAAATAACGAGCAAAAACGGCAATAAGAAGATGAACAGCCCGACATACATAATTGTATTTTTTAAAATGCCCGAAATCCTCTGAGCAGCCATTACGCCTCCACCTCCAACTTCTTCAGCAGATAAGACTGGGTCAGAGCCACCGCTGCTACGATGATAAACAGGATGATCGCTTCAGCTTGCCCGATCGCATATTGGTTGGATAGGAACGCTTTCTGAACGATATGGTAAGTGGCAAGCTCCGTCGATCCGAATGGTCCGCCTTTCGTCAAGCTGAGGTTCAGATCGTACGTCAAGAACGAGCGAGACAACGATAAGAAAATACAGACCACGATTGCGGGAACCGACAGCCGCAGAACAATTTTTCGCAGGATGGTCCATCTATTCGCACCGTCTATGCTGGCGGCTTCGAGCACATCCTTAGGCACTCCGGAAAAGCCGGCGATGTAGATGATCATCAAGTAACCAGCCAGCTGCCATGATGTTGCGATCACCAATGCCCAGAAAGCTTTGTCGGTGCTGGTTAGCCAAGAAGTCTCAAACCATGCCCAGCCGTACTTTTCTCCAAGAAAGGGAAGTACTCTGGAAAACAAGGTCTGCCATAGATAACCCAGCACGATCCCGCCGATCAAGTTCGGCGTGAAATATCCGGCTCTAAGCCAGCGTTCTCCCTTCACCCCGCTGGTCAGAGCAAGCGCAATGAAGAAAGCGAGGAAGTTGGAGATCAATACGGTAAAGAGAACGTACCAAATGGTAAATTCGAGCTGTGTTAGAAAGGTTTTGTCACGAAAAACTTCGACATAGTTGGAAAATCCGATAAACGACCAATCGTTGTTGATGATATGCCAATTCGTGAACGTTAAATATAAACCGACAAAAAAAGGGATCATGAAAACTACTTCAAACGCTAGTAGGGCTGGGCCGAAGAAAAATAGTACGATCCCGACATTATTTAACCTTTTATTTTTCTTCATACCTCCGCACCTTTTCGCATCAATTTTATGAAAATTGAAAAGGAAGATGGGCGCAGGCTCCTTTCAGCTCGCCCATCTTCATGCATCCTATTCAAATGCGTGATCAGTATTATTTGACCGATTGCCAATATGCTTCGATTTCTTGGTAGAAGGTATCGCGGTCGATCATATTCGTCAAATATTTTTGCATGGAGGCTCCGTTCTTAGCCCAGTAGTCTGACGGGAAGTAGTTAATGATGCTGATATCGATCGTATTTCCAGCAGCGACATATTCGGCTACAGCCTTCGAGATTACGTTGCTGCTTTCCGCTTTTAGATTTTTATACGGCATCATCAAGCCCATCTCGCCGATAATCGCGTTTTGACCTTCTTCACTTGTCAGCATCCACTCCAAGAATTCAAGAGCAGCCTGTTGTTGCTCCGGCGTAGATTGCGTATTGTCGATCGCGAACAGTTTTGGTTGGCTGTAAGCGACCTGTCCGTTGCCAAAGTCATCCGGATTGTTGCTGATTGGAAGCGGCAGAATGCCGAACTCTTCATCTCTGCCTTCCATGGATCCGATAACCGCCCATGTCCAGTCACCCATGAAGTACAAAGCCGCATTACCCTTAGCGAAGTCTGCACTATCCAGATCATAGTTTGCCACTAACGGGTCATTTTTACGCGCATTGTACTGCTTCAGCAGATCGAATGTATCCATCAAGCCGTTGAACACTGCATTGTCAGCAAGGCTTGCGTTGCCAGCCTTCAAGTCTTCCCAATACTTGATGTTCTCATCGATATTCTGCGATTGCAAAGAGAAGCCAAGTGCGAAGTAGTGTGCCCCAAGGGACCAGTCAGCACCATGGATCATAACAGGCGCAGCATTGCCTGCAGCATCGATCTTATCGAGCAGCGCAGCTAAATCATCGCGAGTGCGGATCGTAGACGGATCGAACGTGCCGCCAATCGCTTCCTCTACTACGCGAGTGTTGTACAGCAAGCCATAGCCTTGTGCTGTCCATGGGATTCCGAGGAACTTGCCTTCAAACACGCCGCCATCTACAGCGCCAGGCAGAGTAAGTTCTTCATACTTGGCTTTCTCCGATTCCAAGTCGAGGAACTTGTCCCTGTATTGATAGATATGTCCAGCATCCAAGTTGGAGATTGTCGGCGGATTACCCGAAGCTAATCTCGATTGGAAAATCTCGATTTGCGCCCCTCCAATCGGTGTTGGGATTAATTCGATTGTGACATGCGGATTGAGCTCTTTGTATTTCTTAAACAGCTCCTCGAATACGGTGTTGACTTCAGCTGATGTGTTGAAAAACGTCAGCTTTACTTCTTTGTCAGCTTGAGACGACTGTTTCGATTCATTTTCTACTGTACTGTTGTTGCCAGAGTTTTGGGCAGTGTTGTTATCGTTTCCACTGGAACAAGCGATTAATGTTCCTAAAAGAAAAACGATGCATGCTGCCAACAATGATTGCCTCTTTAACTTGTTCACTTCGTTTTCCCCCTAATATAAATTTGTGTAAAACTTAACCTCTCAATCATAATGATAACCGGTTGACATATGTTTAAAAAAATTTTTTTCGCATGAATTTAACATCACGTTTATTTAGAAACGACAAATGGCATGACATCATTCATATGGAAATTTCTTCAAATGCGTGAGAAGCGCTGGAAACAAGCATTCCGGCATGCCGAGGCGTAAACAAGAAATCCGCGGGTTTGTTCTGATATAATAGAAGAGAGACTTTGAATCTATGATGTGACGGTAAAGGAGAGCACAAAAATGAATGAAGTGATCGAACTATTAATGCAGCACCGATCGATTCGAAAGTTTACGAACGATCCCATTCCTGACGATGCGCTGGAGGCCATTCTAAAAGCCGGTCAAATGGCGTCAACGTCAAGCAATGTCCAAGCATACAGCATCATAAATATCAAGGATCCGTCCTTGCGCGGGCAAATCATGAAATTGTCCGGCGATCAGGCATACGTCGCGGAATGCCCTGTGTTTCTCGTATGGTGCGCCGATTTAAACCGGTTAAACAAAGCAGTGGAAACGTATCAAAAAGAACAGCAACTCGAAAATGAGACTTTATATGCCGATTCCACGGAGAATCTGCTCGTCGCTACGATCGATGCGGCGCTGGCTGCGCAGAATGCCGTTGTAGCCGCAGAATCGCTCGGTTACGGCGCAGTTTACATCGGCGGCATACGCAACCATATCGAGCAGGTGTCCGAACTGCTTCAGCTCCCGCAATTCGTCTATCCCGTGTTCGGCATGTGCCTCGGCGTGCCGGATCAAAAGCCGCTTCTGCGCCCTCGCCTGCCGCTGGAAGCGATCCTTCATACCGACGTTTACGATGCAGATCGCGCACAATTCATTAAGCAATATGACGAAGCGTATGCAGATTACATGCTTAAGCGCAGCGGCGGCAAATCAAACTTGTCTTGGTCTGCCCAAATGCACAAAAGGCTCATTCAGCCGATCCGTCTTCACATGAAAGAATTCTTGCGAAAAAAAGGATTTATGCAAAAATAACCCGGCATGCCGGCATCATCCTTCCGTCCTCAGCAATCACAAATAAATTTCCTGCTGAACATCAATTAGAATTAACAGGGCGGAAGGATGCGCCCTGCCGCCCCTGAAGCATCCCGTGGTTGGCCCGCCTTCATGCACTCCCTTCATTTCCTTTCTCCTTCCCCGCTCCTGCCCCTGCTTGCTTGCATACAATTCGTAGCACGAAATAAAGCAGCATTCGCCTTTACGAAACGAGCGGACATGTTAATCTATTATATATAGGAAGTTTCGATCATCAGCTAAAAGGAGCTTAACATTGAAGTACATATTTAAATACAGCTTGCCCGTGCTTATTATGCTGGGCGTGATCTTATTTGGATATGTCGAATCATTTCATTCCGCGCTGCTGCCTGAATCGGTGCATCGTTATGCGGATGAAATTACTATCGTCATCCTGGTCGTGCTTCTTCTGTTCAGTTATGGGTTCAATCAGCTGAAGCCTTTTTACATGGGCGTGCATCTTGCCATCGTTTTTGCATGGCAGCAGCTCGCTGCATTAAATGAAACGGCGGCGTTCGACTGGATGACCGTTTTGCTGCCGATTCATTTAATCGCTTTATTTTTTATGAAAAACGGAGCGGTATTCTCATTCCAAGGCAAGCTTTACGGCGCTGTGCTGCTGGTGCAGTTCCTCTTGCTCATCATCGCTGACCAGAGCAATTGGAGTCATCTCATCCAAGAGGCGTTGTCCAATGCTGACGAGCGGCTCCCTGAATTTCCGGGAGCGCTGTCCTCTTTATCCGTCCTGTTGTTCGCCGGCGCGATGATTGCCATGATCACCGGAATCGTCTTCGGTTTCACATTCGAAAAAGTGATGCTGCTCGGAACGGCTTGCTGTCTTGTCTTCAGCCTGTATATCAACGAAACAACGCTTGAAACAGATTTCTTTATCTTGGCTGGCGGAATCTTGCTTCTGCTTTCCATCGTCTCCGACACCTATGCGATGGCTTACAGAGATGAACTGACCAACATTCCGGCAAGGCGCAAGTTAATGGAGGACGGCATGAAGCTTGGCAGCAAATATTCACTCGCCATGATCGACATCGACTTCTTTAAAAAGATCAATGACCGGCACGGACACGATGCAGGAGATGAAGTGCTGAAAATCGTTGCCCGATGCTTAAACAGCGTCAAAGGAGGAGGAAAAGCTTACCGTTACGGCGGGGAAGAATTCACGGTCGTTTTTCCGAGAAAAAAAATAGATGATGCCGCAGAATTTTTAGAGCAGCTGCGCGAAAAAGTATCCAAACAAACGTATGCGTACAAAAAGAAAAATCGCCAAGGAGAAACGAAACTGCAAAAAATCAAAGTGACGATCAGCATCGGCGTGGCCGAAAGAAACGCAAACCACAAAACATTGGAAGAAGTCATTAAGGCAGCAGACAAGGCGCTGTATCAAGCCAAAAAACAAGGCCGCAACCGGGTTGTGCAGGCAAAATAGAACGGTCAGAGGCAGCATGCAGCAACGCACGCAAACGAAACTTTTCCAGCTCAAATGAATAACAGCCTTCTCTCGGATCCGCCGTTAGAAGGCTGACTGTTAAAGCCTTATGCTTTTTCAACCGGCATGTAAATGATTAACTGCTGCGAACCATCAGCAAGCTCCTTATACAATTCGCAAATATAACGATCTTGTGAATGTTCGTATTCGTTTTGTTCAATCCATTGATCCAACTGAGTGTAAAACTCTCCCATCCGGCTTGGATCAAATGTTGTTTCCAACACTGCACAGCTTCCAGTCAAATGGATCAGTTCCATGTCTTTCGGCATGTGCGC
>CALKAN010000381.1 GCA_937983035.1 uncultured Paenibacillaceae bacterium
ATTGCAGCTGTGATGTCCGCTGCTTCTATGCTGCACTCAATGCCGACCAAAAATCCTTTCCCGCGAACATCTTTCACCCAGGAAAGTCCCGCAAGCCGCTCCCGCAGCTGCTGCATCATTTCATCTCCGCGCTGCCGCGTGCGCTCCGGCAATTGCTGTTCGAGCATGAATTCCAATGTGGCCAAACCGGCAACCGATGCCAGCGGATTGCCCCCAAACGTGCTGCCGTGGCTTCCCGGTGAAAAAGCTTCCGTTAAACGTTCTGTTCCCAGCATCGCCCCGATCGGAAACCCGCTGCCCAATCCTTTCGCCAAAGTGATGATATCCGGCTTGATGCCGTACTGTTGAAAAGCAAACAGCGAGCCCGTCCGTCCCATGCCTGTTTGTATTTCATCGATGATCAGCAGCAAATCATGTTCTTTGCAAAATGCAGCCACTTCCTCAACAAAAGCCGGATCTGCCGGATGGACGCCGCCCTCTCCCTGCACGAGCTCCATCATAACCGCACAAGTGCGCTCCGATAAAACTTTCTTCAATGAGGAAGCATCGTTCCAATCCGCGTACACAAAACCTTCCGGCAACGGCGCAAAGCCTTCTTTTACTTTATCCTGACCGGTTGCAGTCAGCGTTGCTAACGTGCGTCCATGGAACGATTGACGGAAAGTGATGATCTCGCTGCGCGCTTCGCCGCGCACGACTTGATAGTACCGGCGCGCAAGCTTGATCGCTGCTTCATTCGCTTCCGCACCGCTGTTGCAAAAAAACGCCGCATCTAAACCGCTGCTTTCCGCCAGCAATCGTCCTAATTTTTCTTGTTCGGGAATATGAAACAGATTCGACACATGCCACAACTTCTCCAACTGTTCAGCGAGTCTTTTCCGAATCGGCTCCGGCGAATGCCCGAGATTCGTGACCGCAATTCCGCTCGCAAAATCTAAATATTCCTTGCCTTGGTCGTCCCAAACTTTGCTCCCTTTTCCTTTCACCAGCGTAATTGGAAAACGCGCGTATGTTGGGAACAATGCACTGTCTGCTGCCGTATGCTTTGTCATCATTCATTCCTCCCTGTCTTTGTTTACCCGCGGATGTTGCAATAGATCGACAGCTCATGCCTGACGGCACGGGAGACGGCTGATTCACAGCGCGAGTAAACATGTAATGTGCCCATCATCATTTTGGTAAAATTTCCTATAAAAATCAAATAAAATTGCCATGCCGCAAACGGTTGGCAAATGTTGCTCCACGCGTATTCCCCTCAATCAGGGACATCGCCGTTTCGTCATGCGCTCATCCAACATCTATGTTTATGTGTTCCAACTTCGGTTATGCCGAAACAGATGATGACTTCACAATGCGAGTGCCGACTTCTTCTCCATTCAGCACGCGCGTCATGCCATTCGGCTCATTGCCGCCCAATATAACAACTTCTTGCACATCGCCTTGAATGCAATCGATGGCGGCTTTCACTTTCGGAATCATTCCGCCGTAAATTTCGCCGGATGCAATCATTTCCTCGATTTGCTGCACAGTGACGCGCGGCAAGATCACTCGTTCTTGATTCACCGTCTTCATAATGCCAGGAACGTCAGTGATCACAATGAGAGAAGATGATTTAACGGCAGATGCCACTGCTCCGGCAGCTGTATCCGCATTGATGTTGTATCTTTGCCCGTTTTCATCCTGGCCAATCGGAGAAATCACTGGCAAATAACCGTTAGAAGTCAGCATATGCAGCAAATCAGTATTGACGCGAACGACCTCGCCGACATATCCGATTTCGTCGATGGAACCTGCCGGCTGTGCTTCCAGCAATCCGCCGTCTGTGCCTGACAAACCGATCGCCTTGCCACCTGCAGACGTAATTTTGCGCACGATCTGTTTGTTAATCTGACCAGCCAGCACCATTTCCACCACATCGAGCACTTGCTCGCTCGTCTTGCGCAATCCGTTTACAAATTCTGTTTCAATCTCCAGCTTGGATAGCATTGCCGAAATGGCCGGCCCGCCTCCGTGAACGATAATCGGCATGATGCCTTCCGCTTGCAGCTGCTTTAATTCCTCAAAGAAAGCGGCTGGCAGTTCTGCGAGGGTGCTGCCGCCGCATTTTAACACAAAATTTTGCTGCGTCTGCATCGATTCATTTCACCTCACCCGTAATGAACGACCTCCATTGAATGCGGTCAGCATGGCCATCGGCCATGCTTTTCAAATCTTGTTTTTCAGCGCCAAGGCTGGACTGCCTCGATGCTTCAAGCATGCGGCTTGCGATTACGTGCGATATGCAGCGTTA
>CALKAN010000382.1 GCA_937983035.1 uncultured Paenibacillaceae bacterium
GAAGTGCCGTATGAGGAATTGGCTGCTCGGCTGCGTGCAACCGGATGTTTGGATGAGAAGAACAACGTCTCCATCCAAGTGCCGGCAGCAAATGCAGCGCCCGATGCGGGTCAATCTTGGCTGACGGATGCCGCGCAAATTAGAGAAATGCTGGACAGCGAAAAGCCTGGCATTGCCATTTGGTCAACGCGTCGTCTAGGAGAGAGCATCAGAGATCATCTTCGCGAGTGGGTGAAAGAAACAGACCGGCAGCATCTTTCCCGCCACAGCGCAATCGCTTTGGCGCTGCAGCATGATCGCGCGGCTGTTCCGCTGCTTCGAGAGATGGTTTATACGCGTGATTCATTTGTGCCGAAAACCGGAAGAAAGTACAACCAAGTACGCGGTTACGCAGCGATTTATTTGCTGGGCAAGCTCAAAGACCGAGAGATCGTGCCTGAACTGCTGAACATTATGCGGGATCGCCCATCGTTCAAGAACTTATCGACCGATGCGGAGTTTATCGGCACAGACGATGAATATTTCTTTCAATATTTTACGTTTTCATTGACTGCGCTTTTTCGAATCGGGGATCATCATGCGGATTTAAGAGAGAAGATCGTTCGCGAAGTAAGCGGCATTTTGCAGGATCCCGAATTAAAGCTCGTCTTCTCATTGAAACCGACCAAAGATCTCATGTTCTCCATGAACGATCATATTCGCAAAATGACGGCAAAGAAATTTGAGACGTGGGAGATTGTTTCAGTGGAACAGAGCTAAACGCTGGGCAACGCTTGCGGGTGACTTAATGAGTTTTGCGCGCGGCTTTATAAAATCCAAAAGCTGCGAACAAGTGCGGAACAAGTGCGGAAATCAGACGATGATATGCCAGAAATAAAAGGAAGCCTAAGCTTGCCGGTGCAATTCACCTGAAAGCTTAGGCTTATTTTCGTTAAGACAGTTGGCTTTGGAATATTCATCGTAAAACGGGTTGATTCATTTAATGCCGCGGCACCTTACTCACAGCGGATTTCTACGATGCGCGCGTGGTCTAAACCGTTTGTGGCATGAACGTTGAAGCGCAGGCGGCTGACTTGTTCGAGCTTCACATCGAAGTTTAATTGGCGCTGGTAATTGTCTTTTATCTGTGCCGCGTCTATTAAATCCCCATTGATTTCTGCTTGAATGGTCATGTCTTTGATCGTTTCCGGCTGCGCGCCCCAAACCATCGTTTCATGCACCGAATTTTCGTGGGTGAGCATGAGACGACGATGCAATCCCGTGTCTAAAACAACCGTGATTCGTTTTAAATTTATCGGCTGATCCCAGCGAAATTCAATCCACGGCGCAGGATCGTCCGGACTCGACATCCAGCGGTGCGTGCCCGGCTCTGTCAAATCAGGTCTTACGCCTTTGTCGCCGTGAACTGAGCGGGAATGACCGTCAACAACGAATGCAGCCCGGCCTTGTTCTTGTTCCGAGGAGGCCGAAATTTTCGCTTCAGCTGCCAAATTTCGATCTTCCAGGCGGCGGCCCGGCAAAAACGCCCCTTGCCGCAGCAATTGTTGTTGTGTTTCGTGAATGATCGTTTTGTCTTTCCATGCATTGGCAAAATTGCCTCCGTTTTTCAGCACGGTCGCCGCATAAGTGCCGATGCCTTCTCCCATGACAGAACACGTAGCCATCACGCGCGTACTGGAAAAAGCGATGTGCGTCGCAGAAATATTTCTGCCGGCGAACAACAAATTGTCGATGTTTCGGCTGATGAGCGAGCGCAGCGGAATGCTGTACATATACGGAGTATAAGGCTGGTGGCACGGCGTGGTATCTTTCGCATCGATGCCTCTCGGCGGATGGGTGTCCATCGACCAGCCCCCGTAGGCGATGACGTCTTCGAAATCGACGGCTTGCTCAATGTCATTTTGCGTGAGCACGTGTTTGCCGATAAAGCGGCGGGATTCTCTTTTTCCAGGAAGAAATCCGAACCAGTCAAGCGCCCAATTTTCGGATTCCGGATGATTTCCGCTGTTTTTGATGTGATCCCACACTCCGAGCATGATCGCAAGCAATTCATCGCGGATTTCTTCATTGTCTTTGATCGTGTCCATCATGCCGCCGAATTCCACCCACCAATAACCGTATTCCCATGATTTGTGGCTGCGGAATTTTAAATCTTCTTCAGTAAATTTGCGAATCCATTTCGGCGGATGAAACGGCATCGGGCGCCCCATATCCCGCGCAGTAAAAAGAAGCGATGAACCGAGCCGATACCCGTCGCGAAACGCATTGGCCGCCGGTTCTCCGTATTCTTCCGTTGATTCTCTCCCAGTTGTAAATTCCGCCCCTGCCTCAAAGCCGAGTCGTCCGTCGCCTGTGCAATCTGCAAAAACATCAGCATAAATTTCAAAATGATCTTCGGTGCTTTCGCGATTCGCATATGCGGACACGATCCGGCTGCCGTCCATTTTCACGCCGACGATGGTCGTATTCAACATCAGTGTAAGATTTTCTTCGGCGCGGCATTTTTCGTACAAAATTAAATCCAGCATGCTGGCGCTTCGCTGCGGATTGCGGTAAGCACACTCCAGCATGATTTCTTCCAAAATGCCTGTTTCGCGCGATTCCGTTTCCAGCGCTTTCCCGCCTCGAACGGATGCCCCGCAAATATGCATGCGAATTTCGGAGGAAGCGTTTCCGCCGAGGACCGGACGGTCTTGAATTAAGATGACTTTGATCCCGTTCCTGGCCGCAGCGATCGCTGCACATACGCCTGCCATTCCGCCTCCGCCAACGAGCAATTGCGTTCGCAGCACCGTTCTCTCCTTGTTTTGTTCCATTTCAGTCATAAGTTCCTCCTTTTTTTTCGAAAAATAAGTTTGAATTCAAGTTTATTTTTGACTCGATCTGTCTTTGTTCTTGTTGTTTTCATGTTATTTGCTTTAATATTAAATGAGAATTCCAATTTTTAGAATGGACAATCTTTATTGCTGATATATACAAAATTTAATAGCAGCAGAATCGGAGAGGAAAGTTGTGAAGCCGATTGACGAATGGATATGCAGTTTTTTTTAAAACTTGAAATCAAGGTGCTGACCTATTGGGTTCATAAAGAAAAAATAATTCTGGAGGCGAATGGACAGGGGAGCAGCGGGCAGGCGACCCGCTCTTGAGCGAAAAATTGCCGATCCTCTGATGGAATAAGCATCTGCCCTTATTTTGATGCATGTTTTTCAGCCGGTTGATTTGCAGCAAATTGCACAGGAATTGAGTCCGGTCCGGCTTACGCAAAAATTCAAGGCTTCGTTCGGGATGCCGCCCAATCAATATTTGACTTCTCTTCGGTTGGAAGCTGGAACGCTGCTTCTTGAAAAGGATTTGACGCTGGAGCAGATCGCCGAATGCGTCGGCTGCCGGAACGGGTATTATTTAACCGTTTATTTAAAAAACAGCTGCAGGTTACACCATCCGAATATCGAAAATTGCATCAAGTATAAGAAAAAAGGGGTCATGCATGAAAGCGTTTGTGGAAAATCGATGAGAGGGTCGCTTGTGCAAAAAAAATTTTTTTGTCTTTGCTGTAAAGAACTGCTTTGTCGCGGTGCTGCAGTTATGAGGGGAAGGAGGGCAGCGTGCCCTTTTTTTAAAGTTGAATCTTTCCTTTTCCTGCTGTGCTTATGATCATCATTCCATTTACAGGGTTGAATTCCATCGTCCTGCCATAATTTCCGCCGACATCTTTACTAATGATCGGAATATTCAAATTTGACAGTATTTCGATGACCGCTTCCACATTTCTTTGACCGATCCTGATGACAGGATTCGTGTTAGAAAATTGAAACATCTGAGATCCGCCTGCTATTTTTGCTTTGAAATTAGTTTTATTGCCGCCTTCCATTTCCAGTGCTTTAACTAAATCAGTCAGCGCTGTGTCCGCATATTTGTTTCTGTTTAATTGTTTTTCTCTAGAGGCCGCGGAATCGGGCAGCATAATATGCGCCATGCCCGCGAGTTCATTGTTGAGATCATAAATTGCTGCGCCAACACAAGAACCTAACCCGTAAGTTTTTAATATTTTGGAACGGCTGATTTTTGCATCTGCAATCCCAACCCGTATTACTTCATCTTTATTCTCCAATTTCATAAACTCCTAATTTTTTAAATATTTTGTCAAATGAATTCGGATCAGGGAACAGCAAAATGAAAATATCGAAATTTTCTCCTGCCGCATTGCCTGTGCTGAGCATGCCGTCTAAAATAATCACTTGATCGCTGTGCATGGCTGCTTCGACGAGGCCAACCGACAAGATGGATCCGGCCATGTCAATGGCAAGCGAAGGGACAGAATTATACATGGCAAGCCCGGTGAAATCAGACAATGCCGAGATGTAAGAACCGCACAGTACATTCGCGATTTCATTCATGACGGATGCAAACATTTCTTCACTTTCCGTCCATTTCAAACCAGCCGCTTCTTTAATGAAATCATTTTTTTGATCCGGTTTTAAAATAAAAAACATATTCCCTTCAATATCCCCGGTAATCTGAATGAGCACGGACAGAATGAGTTGTTCTGCCCCGCCAACGACTTCAATCGCTTCTGATAAGTCAACGACTTTAATCGTTGGAACTTCCATATCGACCTTTCTGTTTAATAATTGGGATAATGAGGTTGCTGCGTGCGCTGTACCAATATTTCCAATTTCTTTCAGCAAGTCGAGCTTCTTTTCTGAAATTGTATCAGTCATTTTCCAGTCTCCTTATGTTAGGGTTCCAATTAGATGCATTGCCGGAATGAAATGGTATTGATGCTGCAACGGTTCGGATCGCAGTGTTATCCTTTCTATATGTATATCGGCATATTTTATCATTTTCATTACCACTGTCATTTTTGCTGGAGAGAGATTACAGTTGTGATCTCCTTTGCCCAGGAAAACAGAATTGATGAGATAACTAAACAAATACAAAAAGGATCATATGACGATTTGGCGAAATTATATTGCAGTGAGGAATGAATAAAACTGATCAAAGGCTGCGCATGCCTGTTCCCAGCTGCGAATCACGTGATAATCTGGGCAATGCAATAGGAAAAGTCTGCCTCCAGTCTTATAATCATGAAAATCATTTAGAAAGGGTGATCATGGAATGAAGGATCAGAGACCGAATATTTTGTTTATTATGTCGGATGATCATGCTGCCCATGCGATGAGCTGCTATGGGAGCCGCATTAATGAAACGCCGCAAATCGATCGGATTGCAAAGGAAGGCATTCGGTTTAACAACTGTTTTTGCACGAATTCGATTTGTGCCCCCAGCCGAGCCGCTATTTTATCCGGCACTTACAATCATGTGAATGGCGTAAAAGCGCTTGGGGACGAATTTGACGGTCGGCAGGCGACGTTTCCAAAGCTGTTGCAGCAGCATGGATATCAAACGGCGATCATCGGAAAATGGCACCTTGGGCACGGCGGACATGCCGATCCGACTGGTTTTGATTACTGGAGTGTGCTGCCGGGTCAAGGGGAATATTACGATCCAGTTTTTATAGAAATGGGTGAAAAAAAGCAATTCAAAGGTTATGTGACCGATTTGACGACGGATTTTACGATCGACTGGCTGGAAAAGAGAGAGAAAGACCGCCCGTTTATGGTCATGTGCCATCATAAAGCGCCTCACCGTCCTTGGCAGCCGCCGGAAAAATACGCTGATCTGTATGAAGATATCGACATTCCGGAACCGCCTACATTTCACGATGATTACGAGACTCGGTCTGAAGCGGCTAAAGCAGCAACGATGCGCGTTGAACGGGATTTGAATGATAAAATCGACTTAAAGGGCACTCCGCCCGAGGGACTGTCTGATCAAGCGTTAAAAAGCTGGAGGTATCAGCGTTATATAAAAGACTATTTACGCTGCGTAGCTTCCATTGACGAGAATGTCGGACGGCTCCTCGATTATTTAGACGAAGAAGGGCTGACGGAAAATACGATTGTCGTTTATACGTCTGACCAAGGATTTTTCTTAGGAGATCACGGCTGGTATGATAAACGATTCATGTACGAAGAATCGCTGCGCATGCCATTTGTGGTCAGGTATCCGAAGGCCGTTCGACCGGGTTCAGTCAGCGACGCGATGGCGCTCAATATTGATTTTCCGGTAACTTTCTTAGATTATGCCGGCGTGCCCATTCCTGCAGAAATGCAAGGCCGCAGTTTGCGACCTGTGCTTGAAGGCAATACTCCGGAAGATTGGAGAACTTCGATGTATTACCGCTATTGGATGCATATGGATTCGTATCACAATGTTTACTCTCATTATGGGATCCGCACTTATCGCTATAAGTTAATTTATTATTACGGACAGGCGCTCGGCACGACGGGATCAAAGGAGATCGACGCAGCACCGGAGTGGGAATTGTTTGATTTGGAAAAAGACCCGTACGAAATAAACAATGTCTATAATGATCCGGCTTATGCGGATATCATACCGACATTGAAAGATGAACTGCACGAACTGCAGCGAGCGGTTGGCGACACTCCAATGGAAGAAGCGGGATAAAGCGTTACAGTGCTATTTGACGTTTTAAAACAAAGATTCGAAAACAACAGGAAGCAACAAAAGATGCGACGCCGGTTAATTTTGCTGTAAAATAATAAAAATCGCTCGGTTCATGAGTGGAGGGAGAACAGCTCTCTCCACTTTGCTGTCTATAGATATTTCCGTTCACAACTATCATTTCATTTCATGCAATTTCCTCATGTTTATGCAGCGGGCGTTTTTTTCTTCATGCGAATGCGATGGTGTGGTCATGCCTTCGTAAATATGATTTAAACTTCCACCCCAACGTTTTGATATGCTCCTCTTGCAGCAGACAATAAAATAATAAAACGGATGATTGCAAAGAGGAGCTTACCAATGTTTAGCATCCGAGGCGGGCATTGTAACGACCCGCAAGAATCATGTCACATCGAATCGCGTCTCGTCATGCGGCTGACCTAATTGATGTTCCAATCGCTCAAGCACCGTATCGAGGTCTTCCAGACCGGACCAATAAAACTTTAATTCATGAAGCATTGTCATCAGGTCAAAAATCGGCATATTCAGTTCTGTGTAACAATGAAAGGTGGGGATGATATCCCGATACATGTAAAATCGCGACGGCCGATTGCGGATCGGTTCATCTCCCGTCCATTCCGCAGCTAGTTTGTTTGCGGGGATGCGCAAAGTGTGTTTGCGGATCTCAACTTGCGCTTCATAGGAAGTTAAGAAGTCAACGAACATTTGCGCAGCAACTTTTTGTTGTGAGCCGGCGCTGATCGCTAATGCGACGGTGTGCAGCAAAGTTTTTGGCGTGCGTAAATATGGCACAGGCGCAATATCATATGTAAATGGGGCATGACGAAAAGAGTATAATCGATCATATGTTGAAAGCACCATCGAAATTTTTTGACTCAGAAACAGCGCTTCTTCATCCCGCTGGCCTTCTGATTGAAATGAAGGAAAGAGCGACGCATCATCGATGAGAGATTTCAAGCATTGCAGCCCTTCGACTATTTTTGGATCACGCAAGTGATATTTTCCTTGTTTGTTTTTGGTGAATTTCACGCCATTTTGCAGCAAAAATAAGGGCCAACGGTTCACATGAGAAACATGGAAATAAAGTCCGTAACGTTTCTGATCAGGATTGGACAGTTTCAGGCCTGCCTTTCGCACATCTTCCCAAGTCCAACTGCTGTCTGGTTCTGGCAAGTTGCGTTCTCGGAAATGATCTTTGTTATAGCACAATATAACTGGAGTAAATACGAATGGTTGGGCAAAAAGCTTGCCTCCCCTGAGAAATGGCTTGGTTAAAAAGGGATACATGCCTTCCTTCGCAACTTGCGGCACCAGAATGTCTGAGAGAGAATCAGCATTCATATCTCTTGCCAATTGTTCAAAATTATAAGGATTGATCATCATTACATCGACCTGATCGGCCAGTTGGCGAATGCTTGCATTGTCTCGTTCCGCTGGATAGCGAATTTCAGTCGGCAATATTTGAATATTGGGATGTTTTTTATGAAATGCCTCGATGAGAGAAGGCATGTGCATTTCCCGCAGCAGAGAAGCATGTCCGAATTTAACGGTCAATAACTTATTTTCTGGTCTTGCAATGACTTGTGCGCCGATTCGCGGAATTTTTTTAATGAAGCCTTCGGATACAAGGACTTCAAGACCTTTGCGAACCGTGTTGTTGCTTAAATTATACATATCGCACAGCGCCAATTCAGAGGGCAAAAAATCTCCAACTTTTAATTTGCCAGTTATGATTTGCTCTCTCAGTTCATTGGTCATCCGCTCAGCTTTGCTTCGTGCAGCCGGACGTGTTTGTCTCTTGTTCATCATTTCCTCCAACTGATCAAATCTTAAAACTGTGATGGATGTTGTTTTCGGGTGTCATTCGTTGATTCGTTTCATCTATTATAGCTGACAATATGCATCTTGTCATGCCTCGTCTGCTTCAAACTTGATGCATTTTTTGTTTGCGTAAGAATAAAAATGAATGTGGAATAACAAAAACTCAAAGTTTAAACATGAAAATTGGTAAAAATTGATTGACAACGCTTACATTAGACCATATAACCAATGTAAAAAATGAAGTAAAGTAAAGCAGAAGATAAACTGCGTTATAACTAAGAATGCAGGGAGGGTGATGTATAGTTAAGTGAACTGACTTTTTCAAAATTAGAATGAGTCAAACAAAATTTTATTTTTTGGAATTTCATGGTCTATAACCTATTAAAAAAATGTTTGATTTGAAACGACAGAGAGGAAAATCAAATGGAAAATCATTTATTAATTGCTTATACGTGGAGCGCCGGGAATATCGGAGATATCGGGATTACTCCAGGGATATTGCGTCTTGTCAGTCAGCAAAAGCCTAATTTGCCTGTTGAACTGCTTGCCATGCAGCCTGAAGATCATCCGCACTATCAACAAGTGAAACATTATTATTCTAAACATGCGCAAGTTCGCCAAGTGCATCCGAATTGTCATCTAATTAAGAGCAATGCTTGGCAGAAGTTCACCGCACGATGGGGAGAGAACAAAATCTATTCATTTCAAACAGGAAGCATCTCTGCATTCGAAGCAGAAGCCATGGCGGAAGATTTGCTGGAAAAATTGCCGCGTGAATTGTTTCAAGAACTAGTAGAATGTCATCCAGAATTAGTCAGATCGATGAAAGAAGCCGGATTTTTGCTTTACAATTCAGGCATGACGCTGAATTTTGGCCGTGCAGGCATGC
>CALKAN010000383.1 GCA_937983035.1 uncultured Paenibacillaceae bacterium
ATGTGACAGAATCACTGACGATTTAATATGACATTTTCACTGACGATTGACAGCTTCTTTTCTGCAATTTTATATCTAAATTGTCTAAATTGCAAACCTCACTCAGTTAGATTGATTTGCACAGCCATCTGCAATTTATCAATTCATCTAACCATCGCTGTTCGGTTTAAGCTCAATCAATGTCAGTTTTCCTCTGCATTTGCCGCACACATATCGCGAAGGATCCATTCTCCGCTTGCGATAAAATTCGCTGCGGCACGATTGGCACTTCAAACAATAGCGGTAAGGCTGCGGCTTCCTTCGGCCGGGAAGCGGCTTGCAATAGCGGCTGCCTCCGACTTGCTTCAGCAGCTGTTTAAAATCCCGATCCCTGTGTCTGTATCCCCGATTTTGCAGATGAAGATGGTAATGGCACAATTCGTGCTTAATAATCTTTTCAATCTCTTCTTTACCATGCGTTATATAATGTTTCCAACTGATATCAATATGATGAGTGCTTGTAAAATATCTTCCGCCTGCAGCGCTCAATCTGCGGTTAAATGTCGCTTTGTGCAGAAACGGACGATTAAAATATTGCAATGAGATTCGCTCCACCCATTGCTGCAATTCATAGTCTGTCAATGTTTTGCCTCCACTTTTTCATATGCTTCATGAAATGCGAATGCATCGCTTCCTTGCAGCCAATGACGCCGCTGATTTTGGCGTTCCTTGCCTCCAGCTCTTGAATGTTCCCGCAAAGTTAAGGTAAACTGTGTATAAAATCAGACGATTTCATCCAATATTAACATGATATACATAGAGAGGAGCACATGCGGATGCCCGTAATGAAATATGTGATATTGCAGTCCGATCAAGGCGTGCAGTTTGTCGAAATGCCGAGCTCTTATGCCTATCAATTAACCGCATTAATGAAACGGCTGCATAAAGAGATTAACAAACTGACAGCCGATCAAGTGCCTGCGCTGCCACATGCCGTTGCAGAGTGCACAGAGCTGGAAATAACGGATGAGTCCGTCTCTATTATGACAGGACTGGACTATTTAGATCAACTGGAACGTTCTTTCTCCCAGATCGAAGAACAAACTTATCCGCTCATCTCCTTGCTGACCGAAATTCGCGCATTGCTGGCGCAAATGGAGCAATGGTACGAGGAAGAAGCTGAGGAAGTCAAGCCGTGAAAACAGCGCTTCATTGTCCTGCACAATGGTTGAGCCGAAGCCATATAATATAAATATGAACATGACAGGTGCTTAACCATGACGAAAGGGGCTGAAGCGGATGCCGAAATGGCTGCACAACCAATTCATTCGCGCGTACAAAAATAAAGACCGCCGCCAAATTAAGCTGTTAAATGACTGTTGGTTCTTTTATCGTTCAAGAAAATCCAGCTTCAGAATTTCCAAATAATCTTAACGGGCGGATCTAGATTTATCTTTGTTGGAAGATGCTTGCGGCATCTTTTTTCTTTTTTAACGGCATTCAATGACACAACCTCGCATGCTTTGTTATAATTATTATGAACGAATCAAAAAATAAATGGACTCAAATACTGCAAAAAACAACACAGGGGATCAAAGGAGAAGAAAATGGAAGTCATTATCAGTCAATTGCAACGATTTGGCATGTCCGAAGAAGCGACGCAGTTGACAGCAACTTGGGTCGCTGCAGCACTGATCGCTGCACTCAGCATTATTGCGAATTTCGCGGCAAAAAAAATCGTTGTGCGCCTTTTAACTCATTTCATTCAAAGGAACGATTTAAAATGGGGGAATTTTTTTGTCGAGCGCAAAGTGTTTCACCGGCTTTCCCACCTCGTTCCGGCCATCATCATTTATTTGTTCGCGCATGTTTTTCAAGACTATACGATTGTCATTCAAAAATTAGCCGTCACTTACATGATTGTGATGAGCTTAGTCGTGATCAACAGTTTTCTGAACGCAGTCCACGACATATACCGCATGTACGATAT
>CALKAN010000384.1 GCA_937983035.1 uncultured Paenibacillaceae bacterium
GACGCTCGTGCTCGTTGCCGATTCGCGCCGCGTCCTCGGCATGTTCGGCATCGCTGATGAAATTCGCGAGGAAAGCCGCAACACCATCGCTGCGCTGCGCAAGCTCGGCATTCAAACAGTGATGCTGACCGGCGATCACGAACAAAGCGCAAAGCGCGTCGCCGATGCGGTTGAGATTTCGACTTATTACAGCAATTTGCTGCCAGAAGACAAAGTCGACCGAATACATTCGCTGTCCAAGCAAGGCAAAACAGCGATGGTCGGAGACGGCATCAACGATGCGCCGGCACTGGCCGCGGCGCACTTAGGCATCGCCATGGGCAAAGGCACGGACAGCGCGATTGAAACTGCGGACATTGTTCTGATGCAAGACCATCTGGACAAACTGCCGGAAGCCGCTGCCGTTTCCAAAAAAATGAATCGAATCATACGATTTAATATCACGATTGCTCTTGGTCTGAAACTGCTGGCGCTGCTGCTCACCATTCCGGGTTGGCTGACGCTCTGGATTGCAATCCTTTCCGACATGGGCGCCACCGTGTTCGTTACGTTAGTCAGCTTATCCTTGCTCTTGCAGCGGCCGCTCCTTGCCAGAGGAAGCCGCCATGCGCACTCTGCTGCCGTTCACAAATAAAGCGCACGTTGAAACTAAAACAGTCGGCACGGCGAGTCCATAAAACTGGATCGTTGCACCGTCTAAGCGAACATGAAACGAGTTTTTGCAGCAAAATACCGCTGCATAAAAAACACGGCTGGTCCTTCATCGGATCTAGCCGTGTTTCAAATGGTTCAACGTTTCGATAAAAATTTGCTCAATATGGTGGTCATCCAAGCTGTAAAAAACGGTTTTGCCTTCTTTTCTTCGCTTCACGATTCTTAAATTCCGCAAATAGCGCAGCTGATGAGAAACTGCTGATTGCCCCATGTTTAATATTTCAGACAGATCATGCACGCAGAGCTCTGACTGCAGCAATGCATGAATAATCTTCACCCGAGTCGAATCGCCAAGCGCCTTAAACATCTCCGCCAGGTCCGCCGCATCGTCATGATCAATCAGCCGCGACTTCAGCGTCTCCACTTGCACTTCGCTGGAACCGTCGCAGCTTGCATCACACCGTTCTTGATTTGCGTCCTCAGCAGTTTGGGCGTCTGCAGACACATTTCCGCTTTCCATTTTCATTGCATGCTCCACCCCTTCATGTGACTGGCATATCTGTTCGTTATTTTTTTGTGCATCCGTTCTTCTTGCGCACCGCTGTTTTATATTATACCATTGGCTGCATAAGATTCATACACGGGCCAAAAAATCTTCTTCAGCAACATGACTTCAAAACAGCGCATTTTATCCGAATTTGTTACTATAAAACCACCGGAATGGAATAATGAAAACAAGGCCTGTGCGAATATAACTAAAATTCGCACAGGTTTATATTTTGTAATGTTTTTCGCTTTTAAAAAGCTAAGATTTTTGATGATTACTCACAAACATACAAATGATCCATTCCA
>CALKAN010000385.1 GCA_937983035.1 uncultured Paenibacillaceae bacterium
AAACCGTGAAACTGCTGAAACAGCATCTGACCAAACTTAGTGAAGATTTATCCTTTTTAAAAGACAAATTTCCAGATTATTTTAAAGACTAACTGGGAGAGGGGCTTTAATCATTGAAAATTACCGATATTACAGCGACGACCGTGACCGTGCCGCTGGAAGCTCCTCTGCTTCACAGCAATGGAGCGCATTGGGGCAGGTTTGTCCGGACGATTGTAGAAGTGGAGACGGATGAAGGAATTACGGGTTACGGCGAAATGGGCGGGGGCGGTGAAAGCGCCGAACAGGCTTTTCATGGCTTGAAGGCGTATTTGCTTGGCCATGATCCGTTTCAATTGGAAGAAATGCGGTTTAAAATATGCAATCCGACAGCCAGCCTATATAACAATCGCACGCAATTGCATGCCGCGCTGGAATTTGCTTGCCTGGACATCATCGGAAAAAAGCTGAATGTGCCGGTTTATCAATTGCTTGGCGGGAAAGTAAGGGATTCGGTCCCATTTGCCAGCTATTTGTTTTTCCGCTTGCCGAACGAAAACGGCGAAGGCGAAGTGCGAACGATCGATCAGTTGGTGCAGCACTGCGCATCATTGAAACAAGAGCATGGGTTTGCGACGCACAAACTAAAAGGAGGCGTCTATCATCCGGATTATGAACTGGAATGTTACCGGGCGCTGGCGGATGCTTTTCCCGAAGATCGTTTTCGTTATGATCCGAACGGCGTTTTAAGCGTAGAGGAAGCGATCCGCTTCAGCCATGCGATTGAACATATCCGCAATGACTATTTGGAGGACCCGACGTGGGGACTGAATGGGATGCGGCGCGTTCGCTCCATGACCCGCGTGCCGCTGGCCACGAACACTGTCGTCGTCAATTTTGAGCAATTGGCGGCTAATATTCTCGATCTGGCCGTGGATGTGATTCTGTTGGATACGACATTCTGGGGAGGGATTCGCTCTTGCATTAAGGCAGCTGGAGTTTGTGAGACATTCCAGCAAGGCATAGCTGTTCATTCGTCAGGAGAGCTCGGGATTCAGCTGGCAACGATGCTGCATATGGGTGCAGTTGTGCCGAACTTGGCTTTTGCCGCAGATGCGCATTACCATCAACTGAAAGACGATATTTTACAAGGCGGAAAGATGAAATATGCAGGTGGAGCCATACCCGTTCCGGACGGCCCGGGTCTTGGCATTGAGGTAGACCGGGACAAAGTGGCCGAATATGCAGAATTGTACAAAAAACTGGGAGGCTATCCGTATGACCGGGATCCGTCACGACCAGGATGGTTTCCGCTCGTTCCAAACGAACGCTGGGCAGATCCAGCTATTGCGCCGCAAAGGAAAGGAGGCAAACCTATATGACAGCGAACATGAGGGAAGCAAAAGGGAGATTAGCAGGAAAAACAGCGGTCATTACCGGCGGCGGCCGAGGCATCGGTGCAGCGATCGCGCGAAGGATGGCGCGTGAAGGAGCGAATCTCGTCATCGCGAGCCGAACTTTAAGCGAATTGGAAGCGCAATTAAAACGAATTCGAGCGGAAGCGGGTGCAGAAATCACGGCGGTCACTGCAGATGTGGGAAACGCGGATGATGTTAAAAGATTGATGGATACCGCGATCGATGTTTTCGGCAAAATTGATATTCTCGTCAATTGCGCTGGCATTACGATGGTATCTCCTTCGGAACAGCTTAGTTTGGAAGATTGGCACCGTTGTTTGCGCATTAATTTGGACGGCACTTTTCTATGCTGCCAGGAGGCTGGGAAGCATATGATCGAGCGTGGAGAAGGCGGCAAGATCATTAATATTACGTCGATTGTTGCGCACGCGGCGATTCCGGAACGTGCGGCTTATGCGGCCAGCAAAGGCGGAGTGATGCAGCTGACACAAAATTTGGCGGTGGAGTGGGCGAAGCATAATATCCAGGTGAATGCGATCAGTCCCGGCTTTATTCGCACGGAGATTGTGCAGGATCTGATCAACAAAGGCATTCATCAACCGGAGAAGATGATTGCGCGCATTCCCGCCGGCAGACTGGGCGAAGTGGATGATCTGGCTGGACCGGCCGTATTTCTGGCTTCGTCAGATTCTGATTATGTGACCGGAGTGATTTTGAAAGCAGACGGCGGATGGCTGGCCAATGGCTATGTATAAATCACAAGTTTTGCCAAGTTGGATGAAATGTTGGGGCATGATTGCGTGCAAGAACATGAAAGTGATGTGCGGTCATTTTAACCAAAGAGGTGAAGGGAAATGATTCGAGTTGCAATTGTAGGCACTGGAGCTATCTCAAGCAGTCACGCAAGCGCATACATTCAATTTTCTGACCGATGCAAAATTGTTGCGCTGGCAGATATTTATCCGGAGAAAGCAGAGGCATTGAAAGAAAAGTTCAACTTGGACGCCAAGGTGACGGATGACTACACGCAATTGCTGAACGATTCGAATATTGATCTCGTCAGCGTCTGTACGCCGCCGTATACGCATGCATCCATTACGATTGATTTTCTGAATGCCGGCAAGCACGTTATCGTAGAGAAGCCGATGGCTTCATCTTTGCAAGAATGCGATGACATGATCGAGGCGGCAGCGGTAAGCGGGAAGAAATTGTCTGTTATTGCGCAAAATCGCTTTCTTACGCCTGTCATAAAGCTGAAGCAAGTGCTGGATACGAAGCTGATGGGCAAAATCGTGCACGCCCAAGTCGATTCCCTCTGGTGGAGAGGGCATTCGTATTATGATTTGTGGTGGCGAGGCACATGGGAGAAAGAAGGCGGTGGATGCACGATTAACCATGCGGTGCATCATATTGACATGCTGCAATGGATGATTGGCATGCCAAAAGAAGTGCAGGCATTCATGGCCAACACCTCGCACGACAATGCTGAAGTTGAGGATTTGTCCATCGCTATGCTGCGTTTTGAAAACGGCAGTCTCGGTCAGATTACAAGCTCGGTTGTGCATCACGGACAAGAGCAGCAGCTGGTTTTTCAAGGAGAACATGCCAGAGTTTCATATCCATGGAAAGTGAAGGCGTCCAAATCGAAAGAAAACGGTTTTCCGGAACCTGATTTGGAATTGGAGAAGAAGCTTCAGCAAATGTATGATGAGCTGCCAGAGCTTTCCTATCAAGGGCATGCCGGGCAAATAGAGAACGTGCTGACGGCGATTGAGCAAAACAAACCAGTATTGAGCGATGGAACCGCCGGCCGCAGCACGCTGGAGCTGATAACAGCCATCTATAAGTCAGCGAGCACCGGTGAAAAAGCGACCCTTCCATTGAGCAAGCAAGATCCTTTCTACACGAGAGAAGGCATGCAACAGCACGCGATACGCTTCTATGAAAAAAAGATGTCCGTTGAGAACTTTTCAGACAGCAGCATTACGCTGCGAGGCAATTACTAGGTGGAAAAGTTGAAAAGCGAGGAGGAACTTCGATGATGGAGCGGAGGAGGCTTTGGGCAGGACTATGTTTGGGCGTGTTTATCGTTCTTGCGGCTGCGGCATGCAGCCAAGAGGACAGTGCGGTGGAATCGCCTCGGGCTGAGCCGGATCAGGAGATTGCCGATCATCGATCGAATGAAGCGAATAAGGAAGCTCCGCAGGATCCGATTGCTTTAGAGCTGTATCAGTACAGCGCCCGCTTAACGGACGATGAATTTTTGCAGTTTTTTAAAGAGCCGGTCGAAACACAATTTCCTCACATAACGATCGAATTGGTTCGCAGCGGTTCCGGCATGAATTTGACGGACTTGGCCGCTTCTGGGGAGTGGCCGGACCTCTTTTATACCGGCTTTAGAGGGTTGCGAAATTTCCTGACTGTCGCGGCAGCGCAAGATTTGACCGATTTAGTGAAGAAAGTGGACTTAGATTTGGAGCAGTTTGATGCTACGGCTTTGCAAGCGATCTATAATTACAGCAGCGGACAACAATTGTATGCGCTTCCGATGTTCAACAACTTCTCAGTTCTGTATTACAACAAAGATGTGTTTGACCAGTTTGGCGCACCGTATCCGGAAGATGGAATGACTTGGGACGAAGCATTTGATTTGATTAAACATGTTACCCGCAATCAAGATGGAAACGACTATTACGGCTTGGCAGTGGATGGCGGCGTTGTCAGGCTTGGGGAACAGTTATCTTTGCCTTTTGCGGATCCGGTTACGAACAAAGCAACACTGCAAACAGACGGCTGGCGGACGGTGTTCGAAACGTTTCGCACGATTCATGAAATTCCCGGCCATCAAGCACGGAAAGGGAAAAATGCTTTTATTCAGGACAGGAACGTTGCCATGCTTGCCAGTTACGGCGCAACGCTCGGTGAATTGGAAGAGCTGCACAAACAGGGCAATCCGATCCATTATGATTTGGCCGCAATTCCTTCTTTTTCGGATGCGCCCAATAAAGGATTCGCTTCCAGTTCGTTTATTTTAGGCGTATTCGTTACAAGTGAATGGCAAGATGCCGCGATAGAGGTCATATCTTATTTGTCGACGGATGTCCCATTTCAAATGATGGCGAGTCAGTACGGGAAATTAACCAGCATGCAAAACGTTGAAGTGAAAGAGCAATTCGGCGCGGCCATGCAATCTTTGCAAGGAAAAAATATTGCGGCAATCATTGAGAGTGAACTGGCTCCTCTTCCTCCATTCAGCTTATACGAACATATTCCGCAAGATGAACTGTACAAAGCGATGGACGCGGTGATCGACGAAGGCATGGACGTGAACAGTGCGCTGCGTCAAGCGGAGGAAGCGGCAAATTTGAGGATAGAACAAGAATTAAAAGCACAGTAAAAAATATTGAAGGGAATTTGTGCTCATGAAAGATCAAAGCGGTTTTAACATATTGTATGTGTTTGCCGATCAGATGCATGCGTTTGCCATGGGA
>CALKAN010000386.1 GCA_937983035.1 uncultured Paenibacillaceae bacterium
AAGACCCTAGCTGGGATGCTAGAGTCTACAACGGAATGTAAATTCCGAGAAGCTTGATATATTATGAGGAGGGGGTGATCGATCGTTTTTTTATAGAAAATTGTAAGTGCTTACAATTGGTAACTATGAAAGGCAGGTGGATTAATGTTGAAACGTTTGCTTGCATTTCTATTTTTTCTCATCTTATTGTCGGCTTGTCAAAACAGCGAAGAAGGTCCAAACCCGGCGCAAAAATCTGAAACGAGCCCGGCTGATTCGAATTCGGTAACTGCGGAAGTTAATTTGGAACCGGTCAATGTTCTTGTTGGGCTTTCGGTCCACTGGCTGGGAGAGGGCGAAATCGACCAATACTTCATCGATTCCGTGAAGGAAGTTTATCCGCACATTACGGTTGACATCATTGACATCAGCGCTCCGGAAAACAATACAGTGGAGAAATTGGTGATCAGCGGAAACGTTCCGGATATTTTCATGACGGCTTCCCCGATCATTAATCGTTTCACGGGTTTTGGTTTGGAGTATAATATGGAGCCTTTAATTGAACAACATCAATTTGATCTATCGCGGTTAAATACGGTCGCTGTCGAGTCTGTTAAAACTGCGGCACAGACCGATCATTTAATCGGCTTGCCATGGACGATGCATTTTAGCGCGCTCTATTACAATAAGGGCATCTTTGACCTGTTCGGGGTTGAGTATCCTGATGACGGCTTGACTTGGAATGAAGCGTATGATTTGGCAGTCCGTTTGACACGCAAAGAAGGCGATGTGCAGTACCGCGGCTTGGAACCGGACATACCGCCGAGATTGGCGCCCATTCTTTCCATTGAAGTGTTCGATGATTCAGGCAAAGCTAATGTAACAACAGACGAATGGCAAAAAGTGTTCGAAATGGCAAAACGATTTTATGATATACCGGGCAACGAAAATTATGCATTTACTACTGCGGCGTGGAATCAATTTGCCGTGGATCAGACGTTGGCAATGTACCCGACTTTAAATTATTTGCCGAATTTGAAAGACGTGGAAGGCCTGGATTGGGACATCGCCCAATACCCTTCGTTCGAAGAAAGACCGAATGTCGGCATGATGGTGGACATGTGGATTTTGCATATCACGAGTCAAAGCAAAAATAAAGATGCAGCTTTTAAGGTGATAGAAACGATTTTGTCTGATGAAGTACAGCTGGAACTGTCGAAGAATGCCCGCTTCCCGATCGTTCAAAGCGATGAAATCAGGGAAGTATTCGGGACAAATATGCCTCATTTGGCAGGGAAGCATTTGGATGCAGCATTTATGTCCGAACCGGCTCCGGCGCTGCCGGTCACAGAATTTGATGCTGTTGCCAGAGCTGAGCTGGAAAAGGCGATGGCCAAGGTGATCAGTGAAGGCATGGATATCAATACTGCTTTGAGGCAGGCTGAACAAATCATTAATCAAGAGGCGGAGGCGCAAAATCGATCATAAAAATCTGTGAAAACACCAAAAAAACAGCGCGTGGAAAAATCAAATGAGGATCATCAAACTGAAGAAGTCAAACAGGAGAAGGAGAGAGAATAATGAGCAACAATGAGAAGTTAAACGTTACATTGAAAGAAACAACGGATTATGCCGCGCTTAGAAGCAAGTGGAAAAAAATGCTTGTCGGCAATCCATCATGGAATCCGACAGCACCCGCATATGAACCGATTGTGAAAAGGATTGCTGCAGAGGCGGCATCGTTATGGGCGTCAATGAATCAAGATCCAAAACGCACTTATTTATGGTCTGATTTAGACAACGATGGGTCCTGGGCCATTACCGCTGGTTATACGCGGATTAAACAGCTTGCTTTGGCTTACTGCACAATCGGTTCGGACTTGTATCAGCGGGAAGATTTGAAACGAACCATTTTAGATGCCTTGAATTGGATGCATGAACACAAATATAATCTTACAACCGAAATGCGCTTCAATTGGTGGGATTTTGAAATCGGCGTGCCTTCGCAGCTCAATGATTGCATGATTTTGATGCATGAACATTTAAGCGAAACCGAGCGCTCCAATTATTTGCGCGCGATCACTCATTTCAAGCCGCATGTAAATCCAGGCCATACCGGCGCGAACAGAGTATGGGATTGCACGACGCTGGCGGTTCACGGCATTCTCAGCGAGAATCCGCAAGAATTGAAAATGGCGCAAGAAGGGCTGAGTCCGGTGTTTGAATATGCTGACGAAGGAGACGGATTCTACAAAGACGGTTCATTCATCCAGCATGGCACGCATCCATATACGGGAGGATATGCCCAATCGTTGATTCAAGATATTTCATGTTTGTTCGTATTGCTGCACGGATCGCCGTGGGAAATGACCGACCCGCAGCATATTCACGTGTATCGTTGGATTTATGATTCCTTTGCGCCTGTTTTGTATAAAGGTTCGCTTATGGATATGACGATGGGCAGGGTCATCTCCAGAAGCTTTTCTCAAAATCATGACATCGGACATATCGTGATGCGGGCGATGCTGCGCCTTACGCTGACAGCGCCGCCGCAGGACCGCCTGGCTTATCAGCGCATGTTGAAAGCATGGATTCGCGAGGACACCTATTTGCCATTTATAGAAAATACGGATTTATTTACAGCCCAAATTGCTCATGAACTGCTGCACGACGATGAAATTGAACCGCAAGCAAAACCGACTTATACGAAGATGTTTCACCATATGGCACGTGCGGTGCATGTGCGGCCGAGCTTCGCTTTTGCCGTCAGCATGCATTCAGACCGCATATCGAATTATGAATCGATCAATGGCGAAAATTTGCGCGGATGGCATACTTCAGACGGGATGACTTATCTTTATAACGGGGATTTGTCGCAGTATTGCGATGCATTTTGGCCGACGGTGGACAGTTACCGCCTCCCCGGCACTACGGTGCTGAAACAAACGGAAGTCAGAGCGAATAAAACAAGCGATGACGGATGGGCAGGCGGGGCGGTGCTGCAGGGGAAATTTGGATTGAGCGGGCAATATTTGCATCCATTTGAGCAGTCTTTAACAGCGCAAAAATCATGGTTTATGTTCGGCGATGAAATCGCTTGTCTCGGTTCAGGCATTGCTGCTGCCGATCAAAAAACAGTGGAAACGATCGTTGAAAACCGCAAGTTGAATGCGGAAGGAACGAACCGGCTAATCGTGAACAATCAGGCGATGCCAAGCCGACTCGGATGGTCGGAGAAGCTGAAAGATGTGAAGTGGATTCATTTGCAAGGAGCGGGACCGGACAGCAGCATCGGCTATTATTTTCCAACGCAGCCCGGTCAATCGAACAGCAATGAGATCTGTTTGCTGCGCGAAGCCCGAACCGATGCGTGGCATGCGATCAATCAAGCGGAAAGCCGCAATCCGCATACGAGGAGCTTTATTCAAATCTGGATCGATCACGGCACAGATCCGGAAGATGCCTCTTATGCTTATTTTCTATTGCCGAACCGTGCGCCGGAACAGTTGAACGCTTATGCTTCTGCACCCAGCATGGAAATATTAGAAAATTCTAAAGAAGCACATACTGTCATTCATCATGACTTGAACATCATCGGCATGTTATGCTGGGTGGACGGCGGCAAGCAATCCGGTCCCATTGAAGTGAATCGGAAAGCGTCTATCTTGGTGCAAAAACAACATAACCGCATCGATATCGCTGTCGCAGATCCAACCTTGCGCGGTGAAACTGTGCGCGTTGCGATCGATCTTGCAACAGAGAGTGCAAAAACGATTCGCGCGCTCCACCTTGACGACGGAATCAAGGCGGTGCAGACTCGCCCGAAACTTATTCTCGAAGTAAATACGAGTATTGAAACAGGGAAGACATATGAGTCTTCGTTTGAAATCGAATGATCGCTTTTAAGCAGCTCACAAAAGCTGCTTTTTTTGTTCGATGAGCTGCCGGGTCAAAAATGAATCGGTGCATGCAAGAAGTTTCCGATGAAGTCAAATTGACCAATCAGAGTCAAAGAATTGTTCGAACTCACAGGCTGGGGGCACAGATTAAATGTGTGCTATGCGATAAAATGATGTTTGCATAAAGAAATATGTTGAAATTGTGAGGAGGAGATCAATATTGAACAAAGAGAATCGATGGCGGCTGCTTGTCTCATTCATTTGTGCGGGA
>CALKAN010000387.1 GCA_937983035.1 uncultured Paenibacillaceae bacterium
TCATCCGCCTGAAGCCGCTCCAAAATGATTTTCTTCGCTTCCTTTTTCTCTTCAACATTCATTCCGCCTTGCATTAAGCGCGTAAGCTTGCTGATGTCGCTTGCATTCAATCGCTTGACCAGCGTGGTCATTACTTTCGTTTGCTCCTTCAGCGATATCGATTGTTCCACTTTTTTCGCTTTATCCAGCGTTACTTCCGGACTGTAAACAAATGAATCTTGATCTGACGGCGTCTGACTGCCGGACGATTCTCTGTTTGTCTGTTCATCGTTTGATGATTCATCGCCTTCAAGTTCTCTGCCGTACGATTCGCTGCCCGCTTGATCGTTTTGCTCTGTGTTTTCCTGTTCGCGTTCATCCTCCTTCTTGCCGCTGCCGGAGCGGTCGGTTTGTCGATTCATTTCATGATATGCGGCACCCTCTCGTTCAAGACTATTTTCTTTCTTATCCGTTCCTTCAGCCTCATGCCTTTCTTCCGCTTGCCGCGCATCCGTGTTTCCAATGTCTTTGGCCGTTGGAAGCTGTGTCTCTGCGCTTTGATCCATATTTTCTTCGATGCTTTGCAGCGGCTGCGGTTTGTCCTTTTCTTTAGGTTTTGCATCGAGAAAAGATGCCGGGTCCGATGAATCAAAGGAGGGTTCTTCCAGCCATTCAACCTTGTCCGTCTCTTCTGAAAAACCAGCAAATGAACGCAGCACATAATCCGTCGCCCAATTCATGGCCCAAATGCCTGCAGCCATCAGCAAAGCAATGGAACATGCAATGCCAATCCACCATTTCCGCATTCGTTGTTGCTGACGTTGATCTTTTTGACGGCGCTTGCGATCCATGATCGATCTCCTCCTGTCCATTTATTCATCGTTAAACTTTTTCATTTGAATTGTTGCTGTTTTTGAAGGCTTGCCGATGTGTTAGAAACGTTTTCTGCATCGGCCGATTAGACAGATGAAACTATTCCCATTTTATAACAACTCTTGCCGACAGCCAATAAAAATATGAAACCGCGGCCGAAGCTGCGACCACGGTTTTCTATTGTCAATTAGCGTGCTTTTGAACATCACGCAAACATGAGGATGCATGAAAGCCCTGAAAGGCAGCATGAAATATTTGTCAAAACTTAGCCTCTGTTATTTCATTCGCATGCTCCAAATCATTTATGCGGGTCTTCAGCTGTTTATTTCCCTGCCTCTATTTCCGCAATCTTCTGATTGAGCTCCTCGTCCGCTTGCGCCAACGCAGAGTTAATGTCTTGCCCTTCATGCATCACGCGGAAAAACGCCTGTTGAGAGATGCTTTGCCCCTCTCCGGCTAATGCGCTGGCCGGAAGGGCGGGAGCCGGATTCGTTAAAAAAGCTGCCCGCAAGTTTTTTCCTTCCAAGTGAGGCATATTGCTGCCAAACTCTGCTTGTATTTGTTCTGAGCTCATCACTGGAAAACGCGCATTGCGGGCAATCTCCAGCTGCACTTCTTCAGACAGCACAGTCGCAATCACTTGGAAAGCTTCATCTTTATGTTCACTCTGCTTCGTCACATGGAGGATCCATTCGTCCACCTGCATTCCGGTATTCGGCAGATCTGGAAACTGCGGATATTGAGCCATGTCCCAATTCAATCCTTCCACGTCTTTAAAGTTTGGCAGCAAATTAATGCTTGTCAACATCGCCAATGTTTGATCGATCATAAACTGATTGTTGGAAGCCGGAACCCAGCGGAACTCTTCGTTTCCAGGAATATCGTACACACTTTTTATGAAAGAAAATGCTCGTCTCCATCCCTCTGTATTCAGGGTAGCCTTATTCGTCTCAACATCAACAAACCCTGCTCCAAAAATGGATGCCATGCGGCTTGGCACGTCCGGTTCAAGACCGCGGTACTGCACCCCGTCTTCAAACCTCGTAAGCAAAATCGCCTTCTCGCGCGCTTCTTCCCATGTCATGCCGTCATGCGGATAATCGACTCCGAATCGATCGAAAATATCTTTGTTGTAATAGGTAGCGTTAAAATGCATCGTCCAAGGCAATCCAGTCAAATAATCATCGCCTGTTGCGGTTTTTACTGATTCTACCGCCGTTTCATTCAGCTTGCTCAAATCGAATTGATGCTTTTCAATCAACGGCTCAATGTTATCAGCCATTCCTGTATCCGTGAAAACATAGATGATCGGATTTGCCGATTGCACAATATCCGGAATGTTGTTGGTGATCAGCAATTGTTCCAAGTTCGTCTCAGGATCAGACAAATTAATGAATTCCAACGTCATGTGCGGATAACGCTCTTTGACTGGGCGTTCAAAATAAGCTTCATACTCTCCTTCAGCGAGCCAAGCATTCATCGCTATTTTAATCGTCACCGGCTGATCGCTCGCTTGCGGCGCTGCCGATGAGATTGATTCCGGCGGTGATTGTCTGTCATCATTGCTGGATGAAATCCCTTCATCGCTGGAGCATGCTGCAATCGCTGACATCAGTAAAGCTGTCATTGCAAACAACATGATTCTTTTTAAAAACATGATTCATTCCCCCTTATTCGTCATATTGCGGTCATGCATTCAAATGATTCGTTTGTCTGATTCACCTGTTTTCTCTTGATCAGCCGCTCCCTTGCTTTCCTTTAATTCATGCACCAGCAAAATGCAGCGCCAGGCTCAGCTAAAGCCCGAA
>CALKAN010000388.1 GCA_937983035.1 uncultured Paenibacillaceae bacterium
GGGGGAACTACATAAAATCATTGCCATCTACTACATTTTTATTGTGCCATAAACACTATGAGGTAGCATTCCCAAACAATGTACTCCTTTCTAACTAGGAGAATTAAATAAAGTCCAACCTATCGGCCCCCTGTGGTTGCCATCACTCTTAAAATATGAATGATTTGGGGTAGATGGAATGTAACATAGACTATACAAATGGTGATGATAATAATACAGATGCTTTTAATTAAATCATATTTGTTGTTCATTTTTAATCAATAACCTCCCGCCTTCTATAAATCAATAAACCTTTTAAAAATCACCTGATATACTCCCACTTTGTACTTGTAAAACCCCCAAAATAAAGTTGACGATTCATTCTCATTACTTCAAATTCCCTTTATTTCTAACCCTCAACGTCCTTACATATCCTACAAACAATACAAGAACGACCGTATAGAGGACTGCACCGCTAATGGAATAGAGTGCTTCTGATTCGTTACTTACTGGAGGTAATCCACTGTGAGCATTGTAATGCCATTCTGCGCCAGCATATCCTAACCAAATGGTAATTACCATGAACCCCAGTAATACGAACGCAAAAATAGCCTTTTTATGAAATATTAGTTCAATTAAATTGTCCTTAAATATAGATTTAAACGATGGTTGATTTCGTTCATAATTTTTCGATTGGACTGGCTGAAAAGGAATTAAAAAGAAAAGCATTAGCCCGCTATAAACCATCAACAGGACCACAGTTTCGGAAAAACCCATGAAATTCACCCCAAATCACTTCAAATAAACTGAATACATATAGTCAATAATCGAAATTAAGATGACTTCATCAAGAGTTTCGATGTTCCGCCCCGTATTTATGGAAAAAATATACCCATGTTCCCTGTCCTCATATGAGATTGGGGCTACATGGAATTCGCCATCCTGATTTAAAATATCAAACATCATATAGCTATTCCTGTATAAATCTTCGTCCGAAATAAAATCACCGTAAGTTTCTATAACTTCATTTCTCGTAGAACTAACTCTCAAATTTCTAGTTGTTGAAAATCGTTCTTCTGAACCTTCTTCTAATACTATCCCGGCCACTTTTTCATCTCTGTAAGCAATCCCAATCCCGTCATTATATACATGGAATTTACCTGTTTCGTCATAAGTTGAAGATCCTAGTACTTCTTCAACATCTGCTTTATCCATACCGATGCCTATCTTTTCATTCGAATAATGATCAATTACAAACAAATCGTCTTTCGATATGTCATTGTTGGAATTGCTACAACCCAATATAAGTAACGAAATGAGTATTAGCACCAAGCAGACTTTTTTCAATAAGAAGCACCTCCATAAATAACGAGATCACAACTACCCGTTTTGCATATTCCTTTATAAAGGCAACAAGAGGCTGCGAATGATGGTTCGTTTTCGTCGCATTACATCTCCTCTTCAATTTCACGAACATACATTCGGTATACTTTTTTCTCAACAATATCCATCACGAGTATCGATAATGCTAAAAATGTAGTAACTAATAAAAATCTCTGTACCGATACAGTGTTGTCCTTGTCGAAGTAGATTAACAAAGCAACAAATATTATAGTGAATCCTATTTCAATATACTTATCCTTCTTCTTTCGCTCTTTAATAAAAGATTTTCTGTTTTTTATTCCCAGCGTAGTACCAATTATAAAACCGATTATGGTTGCATAGCTTATCGGAAATCCCAACAAATGAAGAGAAAACATAAACAATAACATATATACAATATTTAGCAATATTACAATTGCTTTGTACTTGTTCACTGTTTTCAAGATATTATTAAATCACTCCTCTTATAGCCCATTCATCCAACGCAAAACTTTAATAAAGATCTCACAGTATATTACTGTCGTATAACAGATGTCCCCGACTTCCTTAATCGAACTTTCTATTCGTATCCTTTATAATGTAATACAAGCGAATACGTTTGATTATTTAATAGAGGTGCTTAATTTAAGCGAAAAACTGCATGTAAAGTTTGATGATCTTTCCGGCGGATGGAAACAGCGGGTAACTCTTGCCTTAGCAACACTGCATCAGCCTGAAATTTTATTTCTTGATGAACCCAGCATCGGGCTAGATCCTTCGGCAAGGCGGGAGATGTGGTCATTGATTCGGCTGTTAAGGGAACGCGGAAGCACGATTGTGGCAACGACGCATTATATGGAGGAAGCTGAGCAGCTTTGCGACAGGGTGGCAATGATATACAATGGCCAGTTAAAAGCTTTGAACTCCCCGCGCGAATTAATCATCGAAGGTTCTGTTGACTGCCTGGCTTTTACCGGTGAAGGCATTGGCTCCGATGATGTAAGTTCGCTTCCCGGTGTCGTGCGTGTTGAAAAAAATCAAGACGAATACAAAGTTTTTTGTGTTGACATGCAGTCAACGGCATATCACATATTCAGTTACTGCCGGGAAAAAAACATTTTATTGTCAAATTTTAGATTTGAGAAAGGTTCTCTTGATGATTTATTTATTCGTTATCTGGAAGAGGAGAAGATCGTATGAATGCAATCGTTAAACTGGCTTTCATAGAAACGAAAATGTTTTTTCGGGACCGTTTGGGCATGTTTTGGACGTTTCTCTTCCCAATTGTGATGATTTGGCTGTTTGGCTCCATGTTTGTTGAATATTTTGTTCCTTCGTGGATGGGCGTCAATATTGTAACCACTTCTTTTTTTACATTAGGCACTGTTTTAACCAATTACCGCGAAACGGGCGTATTAAGAAGATATCAGTCAACGCCTCTTCAGCCATGGAAAATCCTCGCAGCTCATACTTTCCAAGGAATTGTCATCTTTGCTGTATCCGCTATGCTGCTTTTCGTTTTTGGCATGCTCCTCTATGATTTAACTCTGCCTGCTTTTATCTGGAGCACTCTGCTGTCATTGCTCATCAGCATCCTCACTTTTTTTCCGTTTGCTTTATTTCTGACTTCTTTGGCGAAAAGCACCCAAGCTGCCGCAGCAATCAGTTCTTTATTTTTAAACTTGATGCTGTTTCTGTCCGGGGCGACATTTCCGCTGGAAATCATGCCGATGATCCTTCAATATGCGGCAAAAATTGTTCCGCTCTATTATGTTGTTAAGCTGCTGCGGGGGACGTGGTCCGAAGCGCCAATTACGGAATATGGTTTTGAAGTCGCAGTTTTGATCGGCATTGCGATGATTTCTTTTGTGCTTGCTGTACGGTTTTTCCGTTGGAGCGGAAAGTAGAATGATTATAAGAACTGTGGAGAGCACGGCGGACATTACGTGCCAATGAAGGTCTTTTCATATCAAAAAGGAAGTCGAGCCGCCTGCAGGCGGCTCTCTGCTTATGTCATATGGAATTTTTTGAATCATTTTTCTTTGACATTCCTTGCCTTGCTTATGTTTTATTTTGTTTGGACTTTACTGCCGCATTGACAATGCTGGCAGCCAAACCTCCCCATATAATGATGATGCCGATCACCATCATTGCGATTGCGCCGCCTTCCATTATTGTGACACCTCCTTCGATTCAACGGGCGGAATGTTTATGTTTTTGCCGCGAATGAAAGAAAATGCGATTCCTATGACAATGACGGCTGCTGCGATGCCCCAGCCGTATACGCTTACAAACCAAGTCGCGTAACCTTCATAATTTTCCTGGATGTTCGTTCTCAGATTATCAAACATCATGTATCCAAGCACGATGGGGGTGATGATGCCAAGGCAAATTTTCCACCACAGCCCGATCTTAATATCGGAAATTGCATTGGCATGATCTTGAAGATCTTTCAGCTGTCTGGCAATCCAAGCAATGGCAATGACTTCGATCAAGCCGGCCAGCGCTACGCCGAAGTTGTTGATAAAGTAGTCGACGACGTCCAGGAAGTATAATCCGCCTTTGGAAGAGAAGAGAATGGAAATGATCGCGGCCAATCCGCCTCCGAACAATACTGATCTTGTGCGAGTTACGTTGAATTTCTCTTCCACCCCTGCGACAAACGTTTCAACGATAGAGATCAATGAAGTAAATCCAGCCAACATTAATGAACTAAAGAACAGAAATCCAAACAGCCCGTTTAGTGCCGGCAATTGATTAATTATTTGCGGGAATACAACAAAGGCCAACCCTACGCCGCCGGAAACGACTTCATTCACTTCCACGCCTTGCTGCATGGCCATAAAGCCCAGAATGCTGAAGACGCCGATGCCTGCCAGCAATTCGAATCCAGAGTTGGCAAAACCAGTAATAAAAGCGTTGTTCGTAATGTCAGACTTCCGAGACAGGTAACTGGAATAAGTGACCATGATGGCGAATCCGATCGATAAACTGAAGAAAATTTGACCGTAGGCGGCAACCCATACTTTGCCGTTCAAAATGGAATCCCAGTTTGGTTTGAAAAAGGCGTTTAATCCTGCTGCTGCGCCATCTAAGGTCACTGCGCGAATCACGAGGATTGTGAACAATACGATCAGCGCGGGCAGCATAAATTTGTTTGCAACTTCGATGCCTTTTCTCACCCCTCTGTACAGAACAAACAAGGTCACAAGCCAAATGATGATGAGAGGAATGAGCACGCCCGGCACTAATCCGCCGAATTGCCCCGGCGTTTCCGCTAATTTCAAATAGTTGTTAAATAAAAACCCTTCGGTGTCGCTTCCCCATTTTAAGTTTAGTGAAAAAACTGCATAAGATAACGCCCAAGCGATCACCGCCGCGTAATAGACGGAGATGACGAAAGAAATTGCCAGCTGCCACCAACCGATTCCTTCAAAGTTTTTGTTTATTTTCTTCAGCGAACCTGGAGCGGACGACCTGTACTTGTGCCCGATCGCAAACTCCATGATCAGGAGCGGGATCCCAGCAGTCAGAAGTGCAAACAAATAGGGCAAGAAGAAGGCGCCCCCTCCATTTTCATATGCGACTGCAGGAAAACGCCAAATATTCCCCAAACCTATTGCAGAACCTGCAGCCGCTAATATGAAACCAGCTCGAGTGCCCCACTGCGGACGTTTTTCCATTTTTTTCACCTCCATAGTTATACTTTACAATAATCAGATTATTCTGAAAATACATTAACTGGCATTTTATAAATATTTTTTCCGCACCCTTTCGGACTAAAGATATGTACTAACAATATACATGCGTTATCTAAGAATCATTCGCACAGCAAGCTTGGACCTGCAAAAAAATTTTCGTTCCATTTCTCCAAGCGGTTTTTTCTGCCAAACATATCGATCATTGCGCTTATTGCCGATGATTTGGAAAGCCGATGATTTGGAAAGCCGTCTGGATTTTTTATGGTGGAACTCGCGGAAGGAAATGGTACTATAGAAGTGATATGGGGAAAGGAGAATCCGCATGCATATAAAATTTCCGCAAATGTCCGAAGAGCAGCGTTTGCGCCGCTTGCAGCTTCCTTCTGGAAAAGTGAACATGGTGCTGGATACGGATGCATTTAATGAAATTGACGATCAATTTGCAATCGCTTACGCCATGATGTCAAAATCATCGCTCAACTTGCAGGCGATTTATGCTGCGCCGTTTTATAATTCGTTGTCTGAAGGACCGAAGGACGGCATGGAAAAAAGTTATGAGGAAGTGATTCGCATATTAGATAAAATGGACGAAAGTGCCGATGGATTCGTGTTTCGCGGCTCGGAAAGCTATTTGCCGGCGTCTGACCAGCCTGTGGACAGCCCGGCGGCTCGTGATCTTGTCGCTCGCGCTTTGGCTGCGCCTGACAATGAACCGCTGTATGTCGCAGCCATCGGGGCAGTGACGAATGTGGCTTCAGCGATCTTAATGGAGCCGAAGATCATTGAGAAGATCGTTGTCGTCTGGCTGGGCGGACATCATTTGAATTGGCCGGACACGAAAGAGTTCAACTTAAAGCAAGATGTTTATGCTGCCCGAATATTGTTTGACAGCGGGGTGCCGCTTGTGCTCATTCCTTGCATGGGCGTTGCTTCGCATTTGCTGACGACGCTTCCGGAAATTGAGCGTTATGTGAAGGGCAAAGGAAAGATTGGAGATTTTCTGGCGCAACGGTATGAAGAATGCAGCAGCGATCATTTTGGATATTCGCGGGTAATTTGGGACTTGGCTGCGATTGCCTGGCTGATCAATCCGGATTTTGTGCCTGCCCCTCTCATTCACAGTCCAGTGCTGACAGAGGACGTGACTTGGAGTCAAGATTCGTCTCGTCATTTCATCCGCTGTGCCCATTTCGTAAAACGCGATGCGATCTTTAAAGATTTTTTCAATAAATTGCGCGACCGAGCAGAGAAATAAAATGGAATCCAGTGAGCGGTCATTTACCAAGCGGTAATGAATGCTCACTGCAGAACAATATAGAAATGCCGTTTGAATTTGTCATATGAATAGTTGAGGAGGAAGAAACATGAGTGCATGCCGCATTGTCGTGATCGGAAGCTTAAATATGGATTTTCTCATATCGGCGGATCGGGTGCCGACAGCGGGAGAAACATTGAAAGGAACGGATTTTCAATTGATGCCGGGCGGGAAAGGCGCCAATCAAGCGGCAGGTTGTGCGCGCCTGGGAGCAGAGGTGACGTTGATCGGCGCGGTCGGCGCGGATGCTTTTGGCGATATGCTTCTTGAAAATCTCGCGGAAATTGGGATTGGCATTGAAACGATCGCGCGCATTCCGCATTCGGCAACCGGCACAGCGGCTGTATTGCGAACTCAGGCGGATAACCGCATCCTCGTCATACCGGGAGCGAATGAACACTGCACGCCGGAATGGGCTGCCCAATGGGAGGAGCGCATTGCAGCGGCTGATTTACTATTGCTGCAATTGGAAATCCCGTTGGAAACGGTCCGTTGCGGCATCGAACTTGCGCATCGCCACAACGTGCGCGTCGTGGTCAATCCAGCTCCGGCTGATGACATCCCCGAAGCAGATTTGAAAAAAATTTCAGTGTTCACACCGAATGAAACCGAGTTTGCATATTACACAGGCATGAATCCTGATTCAATGACTGATGAGATGCTGGCTGAACGCATGTTGGAGTGGCAGGATCGTTACGGCCACACGTTAATTGTGACTAGAGGCGCCAAAGGCTGCTCATTCATCGAGGAAGGTCAATTGCGCACGATTCCTGCTGAAAAAGTCGAAGTCGTGGATACAACAGGCGCAGGCGATGCCTTTAATGCAGGATTATGCACGAGTTTGGCTTCAGGCTTGCCTCTGGACAAAGCGATCGCCATC
>CALKAN010000389.1 GCA_937983035.1 uncultured Paenibacillaceae bacterium
TTGAAGTAACGCGCCGGCTGCTGTCGAATGCGATGAACAAGCCGTATTCGATCGAGGAGCTTGCTCGAAAAGTAAATTTATCGCCCTCCAGATTGTCGCATTTATTTAAAGAAGAGACCGGCGGCTCGATTATTGACACGTTGAACGGAATGCGATTGGAACAAGCGGCATTGCTGCTGCAGCATACAGACAGGACGGCTTTCGAAGTGGCAAACGATGTCGGTTTTCGAAGCTATAACCATTTTTCCAGACTGTTTCGCCAGCGGTTCGGCCAAAGTCCGAGCTTGTTTCAAAAGGAAAAGAAGCAAAATTTAAACAAAAGCAATCTTTATAAAAAAATGAATGAACATTGATATTGAAGTTTGAGATAACCCATTATGTCATCAAAATAGAAGAAACTTACATAGTGGAACTTAAAATAAATAAAAATAAGCATACTAACACTTTAATTAACACTTGACAAACGTGTAAGCGCTTCATTAGAATGAAACTTAACGAAAAGTTTTTCACTTCAACTGGCTCTGGAACTTAAAATTTTGTTCAAGAGTTCCAGGGAAATGATTTGTGGACAGGGGGAATGTCTAATAAGGGTGATGCCGAATAAATACGATAATAAAACAACAGGACAGCATTTATTGGAGAGTTGAGCATGAGAAAAAGACCGACAAAGGAACAATTTGAGCAAAAATTAAAACATATGATTCGAACATTGAAAGAAGAAATTATCGCGGGAAAATATGAACCTGGCACGTATTTGCCATCAGAAAAAACATTAGTCAAGCGATTCCGGATGGGAAGCAACTCCATCCGCATGGGACTGGATCAACTGGTGGAAGAAGGATGGATTGAGAAGGAGCCGAGAGTAGGAAATCGCGTAATCGGCATCCGGCGCGCAGTGCGGCTGAAACTGTCATGCGGTGATTTAACCGAGCGAAATTTGGCTTTTTCAAGGTTATTGCAGTTGTTTCAAGCGAAACATCCTTGGATCAAAATCGAAGTGGATATGAAAAGCGGACTTCCAGGCTTCGACCGTCTAGGTGAACCGACCGGAAGCGACATCATCATGTTGGAAAGCGGACAGTTCCAGCAATTAGAAGAATTGGGCGGCGTGAAGGATCTGGCGGCGCAGATCGTGAATCCGCAGCTGCATCCGTTTCTTAACCCGTTGTTTTCTTCAGATGGAATGTTGTATATGCAGCCGGTCATCTTTTCGCCGGTTGTGCTTTGTTACAACAGAGCCCATTTCCAAGAGGCGGGTTTGCCTGAACCTAACAGCAGCTGGACATGGGATGATGCGGTCCGGAATGCAGAGAAATTGTCTGACGGAAAAGGGCGTTACGGTCTCTGTTTTCATCTGCCGTCCTTGAATCGATGGCAAGTATTTCTGCTTCAGAGCGGGGAAGTTCTGGATAGACAAAATTTGCATTTTCCGGATTTGCAAACGTCTAAAATGATGGAAGCGTTTCGCTGCACGAAGGCCATTTTAAACAATCGCCAAGCTTTTCCGCAATATTTATTTGAGAATGAAAACGATATCCGCAGGATGTTTTGGTCTGGAAAAATTTCGATGACGCTCACGACATACATGGGAATGAACGGATTAAAAGACAATGTGATGGACTATGATGTCAGTTCTGTGCCGTACTTGCATGAACCCGGGACATTGCTGCTGGCACTGGGAGCAGGGGTCAGCCGTCATTCGAAGCATCCAGAAGAGGCGCAGCAGTTCATCGATTTTTTAACCTCTGAAGAAGCGCAAGCATATATTTGGCAGCATACGTTAAGCATCCCGAGCCTGGCGACGATGCCGCTTAAGCTGGAAGATAAGATGTTGAATTATCCAAGCAGGTACTTATTGTTTTTGGATATTATCCCATCTTTTCGGACAGCGCGCGATTTGCGCTTAACCGCTTCTGAATTGGAACAAATCGCAAACGGTTTGAAAGCTTATTGGGCAAATATGAGCGATGAAGAAGAATTGTCTGAACACATTTTGAAAGCGCTGACCCAAAAGAGTGAATGAGAGAATTGGGGGGAAAGGCATGAAACGCTCATGGAAGAGCATGATTCTGTTATTCATATGCATGATCGTCATTTCAGCCTGCGGAACGGAAGAGCAGTCAAGCCCGAATGCAGTGCCGGCCAATCATGACGGCGGCGGAACGGCTGTGCAAAATGAGAACCAGCAGCCTAAGTCTGACCCTGAACCTAAGCCTGAGCAGCCGCAAAAACCTGCAGAACCGGTTGATCTGACGATCGTTACGCCAGACTCAACGTTTTCTGAAGAGTATGTGGAACAGTTGAATGCGCATTTTCCGCATATTCATATTACATGGCTCAACCAAGCCCAGCAAGGAAGCGGCATTCCGGAACTGCTGACGACGAATACGCCGATCGATATTATCGGAAGAGCGGCAGGCGGCTATGCCGGCGATGTAATTAACCACAATTTGCAATACGATATGAGTGATTTGATTCGTCAATATGACATCGATTTGGATGCGTTTGAACCGCAGCTGCTGAAATTCATTCGCGACATGTCAGACGGAGGATTGATTGGAATCCCTGGAGGGTCGGCCATCAACCATGTGATTTTCTACAACAAGTCCGTATTTGATGATTTCGGCGTTGACTATCCGACAGACGGCATGATTTGGTCGGAATTTATGGATTTGGCGGCAAAGATGACTCGAAATGTGGATGGAAAACAGATTTATGGTTTTTCCGGGCATACGGGCGTCATGCTGAACTGGAACCAGCTCGGATTGTCGCTGGCAGATGACGAGACGCATAAACCGACGATCAATCAGGATGAACGTTGGAGAACGATTTTTGAAACCGTATTCGGCAATGTCACATTGAATGCCGCTTACCGGTCAGAAGGAAGGAAATTTACCGGCAGTTTGACGCGGATGATCGACGGGGACACGGCCATGTTTTTGTTTAACTCCAATGTGGCCATCGTTAACGAGGCGCTGCAGACGGAACAGATCGATTGGGATATGATCGCTCTGCCGACGTTTCCAGAAGCGCCAACGTCTGGCAGTCCGATGAATTCTACCATTTGGGGGCTGACTTCCATTACTCGAGACCGCGATGCTGCCATGGAAGTGCTCACTTATTTAGTATCAGATGAAAATTTAAGCCAATTTTCCAAACAGGGATACTTAGTGGCGAAATTGTCGGACAGCATTCAAAGCACGTTTGCGACGGAAGCAGTTCCTGCTGATAAAAACTGGGGCGCGATCATTTACAACGATTTCGGTCCGATTGCCGGCAGCCGTCCGCCGTATTCCACTCAAGTGTTAAACGTTTATACGAACTATCTGGAACAAATTGTGAGCGGTGAAGTGGATCGCAACACCGCATTCCGCTTGATGGAAGAAGAAGCGCAGCTGATTATTGATGAATATTTAAAAAATATGGAGTAAACGGATGCTGTTTGCGAAGGTGACAGCGATGCGTGCAAGCGCAAACAGTCAGCGCGGTGGAGGAGAGACATAAATGAATGGAAAAGTGCGTGCTGCTGTTATTGGAGCAGGAACGATCGCAGAAAGACATGTGCGGGCCATGCTGGCACATCAGCGCACGGAATTGATCGCCGTTTCAGACATCCAATTGCAGCGAGCGAAAGCGCTTGCGCAAGGACGAGCCGCAGTTTATGCAGATTACAAAGAAATGATCAGGCAAGAACGGCCGGATGTGGTCGTCATTACTTTGCCCCATTATTTGCACAAAGAGACGGCCGTCTTCAGCGCTGAACAGAAGTGTCACGTGCTGTTGGAAAAGCCGATGGCGATGAATGCAGCCGAATCTCGGGAAATCAATCAAGCAGCGGTTCGAAACGGAATCGTGCTTGCCGTCGGTCATATGCAGCACTATTTCCCGGCAAACGCGGAAGCGAAAAAGATTGCTGCTTCCGGCCAATTAGGGCGGCTGGTCATGGTTCACGACAAACGATACGGCAATTACTTTCGCAAAGAACCTTGATTGGGAAATTTTTTCATCCCGCCGTTTCGGATCGATGAAAATGATTTTTACATAATCTCGGGAGCCATTCGATCGATAAAGTGCAATGGATTACCGGCAGGGAGATTGTGAAAGTGCGGGCGGTGCTCAGTTATTACGGCAACCGCGGGGATGTGGAAGGCAGCGGCTGTTTGTTTATGCTGACCGATGACCATGTGCCGGTCACGGCATCGATCTGCAGTTA
>CALKAN010000390.1 GCA_937983035.1 uncultured Paenibacillaceae bacterium
GACGTGGCGGTGGTCTGCGCCGGGGCGAAATCGGTGCTGGACATCGGCCTGACCGTTATGCTTTCACCGGAAATATCGGCTATTACTTCTTTCTCGTTTTAGGGATCAAATATGCAGGAGCAACGGTTGCGACGCTCATTATTGGAACAATGCCTGTCATGATCAGTTTTTTTGGTAACTTGGTCAATCGAGAATTTCCTTTTAAGCTGCTGTTAATCCCGTCATGTTCCATACTCGCGGGCATCTTTTTGCTGTTTCTCAGCGAGCAGAGACAAATGGACAGCATCTCTGTCGTGCAGGAACATTTTCTGCTCGGTTTTCTTTGCAGCATCATCGCGCTCGGATTATGGACTTGGTACGGCATATCGAATGCAAATTTTCTAAAAAAAGAGCCTCAAATTTCAACTGATCTGTTTGCAACGATGGTTGGCATTCAAACTTTGGGACTGTCCGTGTTGTTTCTCGCGATCGGTTCGCTGGCGAATCCAAACATGCTTGCGCGCTTGCTGACGCATGATCAGTTGATGCATTATTTGACCGGGGTGATCGTTCTTGGCATCGCATCTTCATGGATCGCCGCCTGGGCATGGAATCAAACTTCGGTTCGGCTGACCGTGACGATGGCAGGAATGGTCATTGTGTTTGAGACGATATTCGGGCTGCTCTATACGTTTATTTATGAGCGGCAATTTCCGACCGGACTGGAATGGGGAAGCATGATATTCATCGTGCTTGGAGTGGCCGGCGGCTTATGGAGAATAGGGAGGCACAGAGAGGCAGAGTGAAATTTTGGTCAACAATGTCATAGAATAGATTATTGACAACAGTGTCATCCTATTGTTTACTTAAAGTGTAACCTTAAATGACATCAAGGAGGCAGAACTGTGGAATATTCGGATGTAACGAAACTGCTGAGGAAAAAAATTGAAGAGAAAGGGGTGTTGGTTGCGGTTCATCGAGGATGCAGCGGCGGCAATATTATCGAAAACACGATTCCTGCCTATGAAATCGCTTTGAAATATGGAGGCGACATCATCGAAGTCGACGTAGCCAAATCGACGGACGGCGTATTGTATACGATCCATGAAGGGCAAGAACAGCGGCTCTTCTTTAACGATCGCAACGTGTTGACGATGTCATCCGATGAAATTAACCAGCTTAAATATCGAAACGGCAATTCGTTTCCTTTGAACCAGAAAGTGGAGAAATTGGATGATGTCTTGAAACACTTTAAGGGAGACGTGCTTATTAACTTGGACCGGGCATGGGATTACTGGGAAGAGACGATTGAAGCGGTGAAGAAATATGATATGTTTGATCAAATCATATTGAAAAGTCAGGTAAAGGATAAGTATTTGGACACATTAGAGCAATACGAGATCCCGGTCATGTATATTCCGATCGTTTACAATGAGCAGGAACTGAGAAAGGTGCTGGAAAGACAGATCAATACGGTCGGGGCTGAAATCATTATTGAATCCGAAGAAAGTGATTTTTACGATTTGAGAATCATCAAAGAGTTAAAGGAGAAAAATCTGTTAATCTGGTTGAATGCGATTCGCCTAAACGACAAGAGAGTGCTGACAGCCGGTTACGATGATGATATTTCTTTGCTTGAAGGTGAAGACGAAGGCTGGGGCAAGATTGTTGAAATGGGCGCAGACATTATTCAAACAGACTGGCCGTTGCATTTATCTTTGTATTTGGACAAAACAGTTCGGGCAAAATCTGCAGCCATGCAATAAGAACCAAGATCAATCGACAGACAGATGTTTAAGGATGGGTGAATATAAATGGAAAAAAAATATACGATTCGCGATATCGCAAAAATATCCGGCTTTTCGTTAAAGACCGTTTCTCGCGTGATCAATAATGAACCGAACGTCAGGAAAAGCACGAGAGAGAAAATTTTAAAGGTCATCGAGGAAACGAATTACAAGCCAAATTTATACGCCCGCAACTTAAACAAAAAAGTTACAAAAAACATTTTAATTTCCATTCGGAAGACAGAAGGCCATCATACGACGCAATGGTTTGAAACGTTGATGTCTTATATTATTCATGAATCCAGAAATAAAGAGTACAACATCATGCAAGAGATCATTTACGATGATTTAGATTTGAAGCAATCGGTATTGAATCAATCGAGCGGCTATATCGATGCAGTCGTATTGTTTTATTTGCAGGAAAATGATCAGAGAATTGCGCTCGCCAAAGAGAACGGAATTCCGGTCATTTCCTTTGAAAAAGACGAGCAAGTTTCCGTCTCTGTGTGCAACAACAACAGAAAAGGAGTTCGAGAAGCTGCCGAGTATTTGATTCAAAGAGGTCTGTCGAGAATATGTTTTCTGCTTGGTTCAAAAACAACCGTCAACTTGGAAAGAGAAAGCGCATTAATTGAATATTACAAAGAAAAGTCTTTGCCTTTAGAACATCTGGAAATTGTTTACGATATGAACAATTTGGAAAGAGTTAAGCAATTTACGAAAGAAAAGATCGAAAACGATCAATTGCCGGAAGTTTTTTTCGTCTCCGGTGATGAGAAAGCCATCGCTGTTTACCATGCCGTGTATGCGAACGGTTTGTCGATTCCTGAAGACGTATCTGTCATCGGATTTGATAACATTCCGATCTCGAAATACTATTATCCTGCGTTAACGACCGTTGCACAAAACTTTTCGCAGCTGGCAAAAGAAATGTTTCATCTCATTGATCGTTTGCTGGAAAAAGATGAAAACATTGCTTCCATAGAAGTGGACCCGAAGTTGATCGTCCGCAGCAGCGTGAAATAATATTTAACATAAAGTTTACACTGCGGTGATCTTCCGGAAATGATCATCGATTATATTGATGATAAGAAACTTTAGTGAATTTGACACCGGTGTCAAAACTTTTTAAAGGAGGTGAATATTGGATAAATTTGCTGAAGTGAAATGTTTGACTTTTGTTTGACACCGTTGTCATCTTTGCTTTATGATAATCATAACAGCGGGAGGATGTAAAATGAAAAACATCAAATTAAAATCATTATTTGCAGTGATGTTCGCTTTGCTGCTGCTATTTGGATGCAGCAACAGCAACGGGTCTGAAACAGCGGAACCAGCGAAAACAGCGGAACCAGCGCAGCAAGAACAAGCGATTGAAGAGAAGGCGGAGCCGGTTACGCTTCATCTGTTTGAAGGCCAAGCATTGTCGGAAGAAAATTGGAACTTGCTTCTGCATGAACCTTTGGCGAAAAAATATCCGCATATTACCGTCAACATTGTCAATAAAGGAAATGGCATTCAAGATTTGATTGCAACAGGGCAACAATTTGATTTGTATACGGAGTTTCAAGGTTACTTAGGCAATTTTGTTCAAGTAGATCTGCTGGAGGACATTACCCCGATTGCAGAAAAACATGGATTTGATTTATCGCGATTCCAGCCCGTTGCCATTGACGCGATCAAGGAATATTCTGACCCGAATGAATTGGTTGCCGTTCCTTATTTCATGCAAGCCAATGCTTTGTACTATAACAAAGACATCTTTGATTTATTCGGCGCCGAATATCCGAAAGACGGCATGTTTTGGGAAGATGTCATCGAATTAGCAAAAAGAATGACAAGAACGTTTGAAGGAACGAATTATTACGGACTGGATCCGGAACATGCGACAAGGCTGGCGTTCCCGCGTTCGCTGGTTATCGTGAACGGCGATACAAACACGGCGGAAGTAAATAATGAAGAGTGGCGCAAAGTTTTTGATTTGGCAAAAAGCATTTATTCGATTCCAGGAAATTTGCCTGAAAAAGAAACAGACTTGAACGGCGGCGGCATTGTTCGGTTTATGAGAAATAAAAATATTGCCATGCTGGCCACGATTCAAATTATCGATCGATTGAAAGAGGCATCGGACAGCGGCGTGAATTGGGACTTGGTCCAATATCCAAGTTACCCGGATCAACCGAATGTTTCCGGCATGGTGGACTTGCATGTCATCGGAATTACGAAAACAAGCAAGCATAAAGACGAGGCCATGAAAGTCATCGAAGTGTTCACTTCAGATGAAGTTCAGCTTCTGGCCGCTCGCAAGCGCCCGGCAATCAGCCCATTGAACAATCCTGAAATGCAGAGTCAATTTGGCGCAGAAGTCGATTATTTAGAAGGAAAAAATAAAGATGCTCTCTTTAAAAGCGTTCCGTCACCTGCACCGAAATTCAGCGATTATTACGT
>CALKAN010000391.1 GCA_937983035.1 uncultured Paenibacillaceae bacterium
CAAACCGTTTTCCAATTGGTCGATTTGCACCACTTCCATCGACGAGCGGATCGGCGCTCCCATCGTTTTCTCGGAAATGCCGAGATGCTCCAGCACTTCCACTTGTCCTTCCGCCGTGGCGCCTCCGTGGCTTCCCATGCTCGGGACGATGAACGGCTCTGCGCCGGTTTCTTGTAACGCTTGAATGACTTCCCGAGTGATCTCAGCAATGTTGGCGATGCCTCGGCTGCCAACGGCAACGGCGACTTTCTGGCCTTTCTTGAACTGTTCCAAAACTCCGCTTTGATTGAGCTTTTGCCTGCAAACTTCAGTCGGGTTCTCAATATGCGTATCATCGAACCGCTGCCTGATGCGCACCATCTTCGGGATCGGAATATCTTTAAGCAAGTCGTGCAAAATACTCATTCGCGTCATCCTTTCACTCTTATTTCCCAAGCAAATCCAGATGTTTGCCGATATGACTCATTAAAGAGCGGTTGTACTCGTCCTCTTGTTCGCTGAGCGTGCGGAAAAATTCATCCTTAAAGAGCGAATTGCCCTGCTCATCTTTCGCTTGCAGCAAAATTCCATAAGTAATATGAATGAGTTGTCTTGCATTGTCTTCGTCCATATACTTCGGCAGATCGGCATCAGACACTTCGTCTAACGGCTGAATGGCATCCAAATCTGTCGTTACATGATAATATTTCATCGCCTCATGAACGTGTTCCAACGCATATTGATGCATTCTCCGATACAAATTCGGATGAACTTTCGCTACGGTTCGAACGGCTTCCAGCCAATTGGTTCCCGCTGTTTTAACATGGAAACGCCCTTTCGTGTATTTCGCAATAATCGGGAATACGCTGAACTTGTCACTGCCCGAATGGATGCTGAGCTTGTAGCCAAAATGATCCGCAATTTCGGCATGGACTTTCAATTCTTGTTCAAATTGAGCGATATCCCCGATGTAATCGATGCCTTTTTGAAATTCCCCGCAAAAACGCGGCGCCATGCTGTAAATTTCGACTCCGCGGTCATACAGTTCTTTAGCCACAAAATAATGTGACTCTGGGGCTGTTGGCGTGAGCGTTTCGTCGATTGAAATTTCAAAATCGATTTCGCGGCTTGCATCGCGAATATACTTATTGTAAATATAAACCATAAACTCAACCGCTTCACTATATATTAGCACATTTTTCATCAAGCTGCTCTTGTCGAAATGCACAGCGGTCTCTATGATTTGAAACGATTGATCCAAGTATTTTTGCTCAAAATAGCTGCGCCGCTCTGCATCCAAAGCCATATATTTCTGCTCCAATGCGGCTGCATCCAAACCTTCAATCGTATTGTCAATTTTCTCTGAGCAATCGAGCGTCAGCATCGTAAAACCGAGATCAAGCGACATCTCGATGTCTTCTTCTTTCTTCAAATGATCCCCGTCGGCGCCAAACCCGCCTTTGTACCCTTCTTGAAAAACAGCGAAACATGCTGCGTCCATCACTTCTTTATAATCACGGCCGGTCAAATCCAGCTCTCGAATGCTCTGCTGTGCCAAAATCGGCTTCACGTCGCGGTCCCGAACCGTCTGGATATGACCCGGAGACGCAACGCCCAAACGATCGCCCAAACCGATGGTCGCCACTTGTGTTCCGAACGCCCTTGGCACGGTATAATCAAAATACTTATTCAGCACTAACCGGTTATGGTGAGTCAATGGACAAAGTTTGTACCCTTCGCCGGCTTCTCCTTCCAATTCATCGAATAATTCGCCTGAACCTGCTGCAAGCAGTTTCCTTTCACAGCCTGTTTTGATCATCAAAAGAGCTGTGTCTCCGTTTCGAGAAAAGGAACGAGAATAAATTTTCACCCCTTCATGCTGTGTTTGAGTCCACTCATCTTCAAGCATAGCTTGTGCGATTTGTTTCAATACATGCGCCTGCGCCATCATGCTTTCCTCCTAAAAAATAAAAATATATAATAATCCCTTAGAAATACAGGGAAATGCCCTGCTTGCGCAATCATGAATTGGAATTATTCGGAACGAACATCTGCAACGGATTCCCGCTTCACTAATGTCGTCCTTAAATAAATCGGTTGTTTGAAACTTTGGCTGTTTTCGATGTTTTCCAGCAAACAACGCGCTCCTTCAGCGCAAATTTTTTCTATCGGCCGTCTGACGGTCGTTAATGAAGGCGTGATAAAACCGGCAAACACGTTGTCATCAAAACCGACGACCGAGATGTCATCAGGAACCCGCATTCCGGATTCATGAATCGCTTTAATTGCGCCGACGGCCATGTCGTCATTTGAACAAAACACGGCTGTTGGAAGCAAGCTTTCAGCAAGCAATGACCGCATCGCTTGATAACCGGACTTCATGTCGTAATGCCCTTGCTTGATCAAATCCGGCGACGGCTCGATCTGACTCGTTTTAAGCGCTTCAATATAGCCTTTCTTTCGTTCTTCGGTCGATTGGAATCCTTCGATGCCGGAGATCAGCGCAATGCGGCGATGTCCCCGATCAATTAAATAGCGGACGGCCTGAAATGCGCCTTCATAGTCATCTGACACAATATTCGCCTCAACAGGAAGGCTGACGAGCCGATTTAACACGACCGTCGGTATGTTTATGTTCAATAAATGTTCAATAAACCGATCATCTGCAGGACTTTGGCTCATGACTAAGATGCCGTCAAACATGTTTGAAGTGATTTTCGTCAAGTCCTCATAATCATCAATGCCTTTCACAATCAAATCATAATGATCTTTGATATGTTGGTTCGCACCCCGCACCGCTTCATGGAAAAATCCGGGCGATGTCCCGGTGCTTAACGTCGTAAAAAACAAGCCTATATGATAGGAGCGATGCAAAACTAAACTTTTCGCATTTAAATTGGGCGTATAATTTAACTCCTTTGCGATTTCCAAAATGCGCTTTTTCGTTTGAGGATTAATGAGCGGACTGTTGTTGAGCGCTCTGGAAACCGTTGTATGCGATACGTTAGCCAGCTTTGCGATATCTTTAATTGTAACAGCCAAAAGATCACCCCGGCTTTATGATAGCATAGAATGCACACGTTAACAATATCGTTTTCATTCATAGCAAAAAAAAACGCGCAAATGCTTCTATGCATCTGGACGTTTGAACAGCACCAAATTTTACGGTTCACAAAGCAGCCATTCCATCCTCAGTTCTTCCAACTTGCTCTTGCTTGCTCGAATCTGCTCATCATCTTTCCTTTGCATCGCTTCATATAAATTGCGCAATTCTTGATCCAGTTCTTCTCTTAATGCCGGGATTCGCTTTTCTACTCGATCAGATTGAAACGCCTTCAAAATCGCCTCAGGCGAAACATGCATGTTTTTCTGATACAACACTTTTTGCTGCACTCCGGATATTTCAACCGTTCGTATAATTTCACCAAACATGATGTTTTCAATTAATATTTGCTCATCTATAAACCGTTTCACAACCGCATGTCCGCGCGAGTCATTGATCATCTTTTCCAGCAGTTCGGACAATTTGGGATCTTTAACAGAAAAAGTTCCGATCAATCTGTATAAATTGTTGGAGCGTTCAAACTTCAATTTGATCAGTCTGCGGCCTGAGCGAATGGAAATAATGAAATACTGTTCGTTTTCATTCCAGTAAATCGAATATCCTTCTTCAATCAACATAGTGATCATGTTTTGGATCAGCTGACGGTCAAAACGCAGCTCCAGATTGGAATATTCCACTTCATAATTCTTGTTCACAGGCCATCCCTCCCTCTGAATTGAGCCTCCAATCAGATCAGATTGTCTGAATGTTCAGATAATTCTCCCTTAAGACTATATTATACTGCATTATATGATTTAGCAACTTTGTTTCATGTACATTTTATTGAGTTTGGGCCGCAAATTCATCGATAAAAACAAATCATCCTCGAGTATCGGCATCAAAATGCGAATCGAGGATGAATGGACACAGATTATGCATTTGTATGGACTTGCGATGTCTGCTTGTCCAAAGCAACGAATTGAGCAAGCAGCCCTAATGAAAGCACGCAAATGATTCCTCCTGCGATGTATGGCAATGCCGAGTGTAAGCCGAACAAGAAAACCCCGAACAACGGCCCGGCCACCCGCCCCAAGCTGTCCATCGAAGAGCTCAGCCCGGTGGCGACCCCTTGCCCAACGGTTGTTTTTTGCGTAATGAGCGAAGTGACGCAAGGCCGCACGAGCGCATTGCC
>CALKAN010000392.1 GCA_937983035.1 uncultured Paenibacillaceae bacterium
CATGCGGATCGCCGTTTGCCCTTCGCCTTGTTTCCAAAATCGTCCCGCTCACCGCTGCGGAACCGGTAATCTCATGGCTGCCTTTTCGCAGCAGCGTGCCGCCGGCCATCATCATTTCTTGCACGTCCCCGTTATGAAGCCGAATCAATCCCATTTCTCCATAGAACACGATATCGTCAACGACAATCGGCTGATCCGGATGATGCGGATTGCTCAGCAAAATGTCCGTCGTCTCGCCGTAAATTACTTTCACCGCTGCAGCGCCTTCTGGACCGTCGGTCAGTTCCAAACGGTCTAGAGCCTCGATCCGCGGAACATCCCCTTGATACGGCTCCAATACGGTGATGAATTGACTGGTCAAATCGGAGCCGTCTTTGCGAAGGACGAGCTTCGGCATCGTATATTTCACCACTTCATCATTGTTGTCCATGCTGCGGCCGTGCAGACGAACAGAACGCAGTGAAGGAGAACGGCCAAGATAGAGTTCATGATCCCCCGGATCCAGCAGCCCGGTAATTTTCATCTTTGCTCCGCTGCTGCCGTCTTCTAAATCCGTCTCTAACGTCAATTCATAACGATCATCGATGATGTGCGCTTGCTGAACCTCTTTGACATAAATGTAACCAGGATAATGACCGCCCGCATATCCTTTGTCCACATTATCCGCCGGCTCGCGCACTTCCGTTCCCGGCGGCAGCAAATACGGACCATATTCAGACAGCGGCATATCCGTCACGAACCGCGCCTCATGATTCGCATCTCCCTGCAGCGTATATTCATGCCGGTCTCCTCCCGATACTCGGAACAAATCAAGCACATAGCCTTCGCTGCCGTCTCCATCGGCAAATGGAACAAACCATGGTTCGCGGCTGTACTCTTCCACATTGCGGTAAGCCGTATCATAGCTCGCCCTCATCGCTTGCATCGGCAAATCCCCTGCCACAAACAGCTCGATGTTCCCGCCATGCTTGGACGCATCATCCAAGTCCATATCCGCGCTGTCCACGACAACCGTATTGTGCCCGATCGTAGAAAGGGTAAAATAACGATAGAAAGAGTTGTGAGAATAGCCGATATCCGGCATCAGCTCTTGCCTGTGCGCATACAAGTTCAAGTTGAGCGGATCGTAATGCGAATGCCCGTACTTCGGATGAAACTGCAAAAACACTTGAAACTGGTCTGCCCCTTCTCCGCCGGCTAAGCGTCCAATCTTCGTTCCCGGAAGCAAAACCGGTCCTTCAGTTGGCCTCGACACGCGTTCGTTCGCCCACGCGTCCATGACCGGCAATATTTTGCCATTGCCGTAAGCGAGGTGATTGCCGACTTCGATTGCCCGGCCTGCAACAGGGAATTGCGCAGTCAAATCAAGGTCCTGGAAATGCTTCCCTGTGCGAGGGGATACGTATCCCGGCGGGTCGCTCCAGCCTCGCAGCGCATTTAACACGTTATTCAGCCCGCTGGCAATTTGCGCATGATAGCTGGGGGTTACTTCCTGCCAGTAGCCATCGGACAAAAACATCATGGACACGAATCGTTCCACATGCTCCACTACATAGTGGATGAAATCCGGCTCTTGAATCGTTTTTCCTAACGTAATGAGACCGAGCCACGGCTGAAACGACATATTGCTGTATCGATGCAGGTAAGTTTTCACCATTTCTGCAGAAGGCAAAAACATCCGGTCCACCACATATTGATCCGCGTCTATGCCTAATTCGCTGCTCAGCAATTCAAACGCATTCGTCTCCTTTACGGCAGCATATGCGTTCATTAAGCTTCTGAGCGTGGTCAGGTCGTTGTACCACCAGCGATCCCAGATGCCGCCCCAATAAGCATACGGCGGTCCAGAATTTTTATTTTGCGAATGGGTGATGTGATTGTCGCCGCCGATGCGATCCACCGTCGGATTGTAACCTTCATAAGTTTCAGCAAAATAATGCAGCAAACGGGCTGCTCCCAGCGGATCCAATTGAGCCAATGCCTCCGTTCGGCTCACGGCTTCTTTCTTCTGCAAATACCATAAGTGCGCAGTAATAAAATATTTATTTCCATCCTCATCTTCGTAATATGGAATCGATACGAGTTCGCCTTTGCCATTGTTGACGATCAATTCTTTATCTTCCGCAAACTGCTCGTTCGGATACGTCGTGCCGGTTCGGTCGGCAATCAGATACTGTCCGTCTGAAGACAACCGATACAAATTGTCTGGATACAGTTCCGGCATTTCCGGCAAACCGACAAAACGAAAACCCGGCTGCGGCGGAATCATCGCCATAATTTCCAAAACTTCGCTTGATGCTTCCTCCCATTCCAGTTCACGCACGGGTTCGCTGTCATTTTGCTCTCCGGCAATAAGCTCAAGTCCTGCTGCAATCATATGTTCACGATCAAAAGACAAACGCACCGCTCGGCTGCTTCCGGCATTCGGATCGATTATGTGAAGCATCAGCTCATAAATGCCGTCCTGCACCGGATCATGATGTTCAAACGTTGCCGAATAGACTGATCCTTCCTGCTGAAAATCAGACGCCTGCACTGCTTGCCAATCACCGCCGGGTTCTTTCCAATACAGATGCAAGTCGCTTGCGTCAAGCTCTGCTTCGTCATAAGCAAAAATCACTTCCTTTTGATTAAACCCGCGGTATATCAGCTCAACCTGATCCAACTCCGTAATTGCCGCAGAAGCTCCGCCGAATTGCGCAGGCATTTGCGCAAAGAAGAGACTGCCCAACCGGCCTTCAATGATCACGTCTCCGTAAATGTTGACTGAACTTCCGCCCACGTCCCAATGCTCAATATTGCCGATCGGTATCCAAGAGTTGAAAGGATGCGTATACAATTGGTGGGCATGAATGACATTCATGTGCCATTCCGTTCCTGGCGCGATGCCTGCCGGCGCAATCGCGTTCAGCGGAATCGCAGCTTCGATGTACATCCGTCCCCCGCTTTCCGATGATGCGAATGCAGACGGCTCCACTTCCACTTTGCCTTGATCTGCAAAAATATTAATGTTGTTCATCACCGGATTCCAGATCGTGTTGAGGCTGCCGTCATCGTTGATCCCAAGCCGAACGACATAATAGGAATCGTTCTCTTCCTTAGGACGAAGCACCAATTCAATGTGCGACAGCGTTTCCGCCAGCGCTTGATCGAGCTCGCCCCCCACATACAGATGTCCTTCTCCATAAGCCAGCCTGTACGCCGCATCTTGGTCGATCGGTTCTTGATGAAACGCTGTTCTAAATTCGTCCAAAACAGCGGCCTGGCTCCAACCCGCATCATCCAAGAAGACGTCAATTTCTGGCGCCGCTGACCACGATGGCAGCACTGAC
>CALKAN010000393.1 GCA_937983035.1 uncultured Paenibacillaceae bacterium
AATTCGTAATTCGCATAGCCATAATACACATCAACGATAAAGGAGCCGATTCCGGCAAAGATGCCTGCGATCCCCGCGAGTGCCAGCCCCGATTTGCGATAACGCGCTGCCATGAATACGAGTTCCGGACCGAGCCCTTGTGCGAAACCGTAGACGATCGTCCACAATCCCCAAGCAGAACCTAACAGCGCCGAAACATTGGCCGCTGCTAAGCTGGCTAACAGTGCGACACCAGGCTTGCGAATGAGCAAATAAGCGAACGGGCCTGCCATGAACCACATGCCGTAAACAAGCTCGTCTGCTTGAAAAAAGAGCGGGCTCATCACGCCATGAACACTGTCCCACAGCTTAAAAATGACCCCGAACACAATCGCAATCATGATCGTCACGAGGATGTCTGTAAATTTCAATCCTAATTGTTGTTTTTGCTGCATGATTCTAATCTCCCCCTTGTTTGATGGATGATTGCATATTGACCATAAGCGGGCTTTGTTGCAGGCCGGTCCTGTAACCGAAAAAAGACAAAAAACCGCCCAGACGTCTAGACGGTTGATTAGACTCAACACTCTCTCTACGCTGGAATTACCCAGATCAGATAAAACGGTCAGCGGCGGATTCAGCCGCACTCTCAGCCTGATTCACTCAAGCCCCCGCGGTAGTATGCAATTCATTACTTTTATCTTACAGCAGTCAAAGTCATTTGACAATCCCTCGTCATCAGTCCTCAAAAAATCTTAATATGTTATGACCGAAGACGATCTTTCATTTTTTCACCCAAAAAATGTTCGCAGCAATGCGATATATCCATGTTTTAGATGATGCTTCCTTTCGGAATGAATTCCAATGCAGCCAAACACGGATGTAAGTTTCCTGAACCGCTTCATCTGCTTCATCGATCGATCCCATCATTCTATAACAAAACGCGGTTAATTCTGACTTGATTTCCTCAACCTGTTTAAGCCCCGGCGAAGTTTGCTCATCAGACATCATTTTCCACCTTTCCATTTTGGTCTTTTCATGCTGCTGCCGACGATCGATTAAACGTTGCAACACAGGTCATTTCATCATTTTTAACAAGCTCTATTATAGGATAGTTTGGAAGTTTTGTAATAGTTTTAGAGAAAAAATTTTTATTTATGAAAAAAAAGAGGCAAAAATTGCCTCTTATTCCCTTCATTCGATGACCCTCAAAACAGGCGCTTCATTTTCCTCTTGAGGTGCCGTCTGTTCCAGTTCTTCGACTTTCTTTTGCACTCTCTCTAGAAGCTTTTCATTGTATTCCCTCACAGCTTTGTACGCTGCAGGATATGAAATGCCAAGAAGCGCTTTGTCATGCCGGGAAAGGGTCATCAGAGCGATTTGATCATTTTCTCCTATAATGTCGAATGAAATGGATGGATCGTTGTTGCTGTACCCCTGTCCGTTGTATGCAACCGACACGATTTCGCCTTGAACAACTTGATGTTTTTCCGCCAACTCTCTGGCAATTTTTATAAATTCCTGCGGGTTGCGGTCCAACTCTGCATCAAAAGCAACGGATACGTGTTCATCCAATGTTCTGCCGGCGCGGGCAATTTGAAGCAATTCTCCTGTTACAGAATCAACGGAAAAGGAATAGCTGAGCTCGCCGTCAATCATTACATCCGCATGCCAGCTTGAACGAGGTGCGCTTTCCGTTGCCGGCTGATAACCCATTTCAACCAATTGTCCCTCCATATCAACGCCGAATAAATTCCAAAGTGCTCGGACGCCGATTTCTGCTGCTTCTTCCTTCGTCATGTCTTTGCTTGTCGGCTGCTGGTTTTGATAGTATTCCAGGTCAATGTCACCGACCGCATAGTTCGCTTGTTGATATCCTTCCGGCAGCAGAGATTGAACGATTGCCTCCTGTCCATTCGCATATGCCGCAGGGATGGCAACTGCTTTCTCGTATTCCGTCGATGCTGCCGCCTGAAGAATTCCATGGGACAACAAAGTGACCGTCCCGATGAGCGCGCCTGCAGTTAGAACCATTTTTTTAACGCCTTTACTGTCTGACTTGTTTGATGCCATTGCACATCTCTCCTTCATCCTAGTTATTTGATAATTGCAATTTTGACTATAAAGCAGGCATATCAACAATTGATCATCAAGTTATGATGAAGTTGTAAAAATAATTTTGACGGTCGTTCCTTCGCCCGCACGGCTTTCAAATTCCAGCTGCGCTTGATGGCGCAAGGCGATTTGCTTGCAGATGGCCAAACCGAGTCCCGCTCCGCCATCGTGACGATTTCGCGACTTTTCTGCACGATAGAAAGGCTCAGTTATATGCTCAATCGATTCCGGGGACATTCCTTTTCAATTGTCTCGAATCATA
>CALKAN010000394.1 GCA_937983035.1 uncultured Paenibacillaceae bacterium
TGATCACAAGCCTCGTTTTTTCACCGTGCCGATGTCCAAATTGCATGCTGAATTCAATTGAAAATGTTTCGCTGAAATGAAGAAGCGGTTTGCCGAGCGGCAAACCGCTTATTTTTTTGATATGTGCTGCCTGCCTCAGATGAACTTGCTTCTTGCCGCGCAAACGCTGGTGATGCAGATGTCAGCGCGGCTTGCGCCTTGATTAAGGCAATTGCGCTCGCAACAGCTGCATATTGCCGACAAAACTGTATTCGCCTAAGTTGGCTGGAAGCAGGAAACAGTCGCCGGCGCGGGCTTGCAAGGAACCGCCGTTCCAATGAAGTTCGCCTGAACCTTCGCAAATCATGTGAATGATAAAGCTGTCCATGGTTGCATGCATGTCCCATCGTCCGTCAACTGCTCCTAAATCGACGATAAAGTAAGGGGAAGAAGCTAAAGTGCTCCACTCATTCGGCTTTGGGAGGCTGCTTTGAACATATTCGGCGCCTTGATTGGAATAAGAGATGACATTTAACGAATCTTCGATATGAAGATCTCTCGGTTTCCCATCCAGCCCCGGCCGGTTGTAGTCGAACAGCCGATACGTCGTGTCCGAGTTTTGCTGGATTTCGGCCACGATAATTCCTTTGCCCAGGGCATGTACCGTTCCGGCAGGTATGTAGAAAGCATCTCCGGCTTTTGCCTCCACTTGCTGAAGCCCATCCAGGATGCGGTCCTCTTCGATGTATTGCTGCAATGTTTCCCGGTCACGGATCGATTCATTTAAGCCGAATATAATTTTGGCTCCGGGTTCCGCAGCGAGAATGTACCACATCTCTGTTTTGCCCAGTTCTCCTTCAGGCAAATGCTCATAATGATCATTCGGATGAACTTGCACGGAAAGATCATCATGGCTGTCCAACAGCTTAATCAGCAGCGGAAAACGAGACAAGTGCGCGGGATTTTTGCGGCCGAACCATTCTTTTCCGTATTTTTCGCGAATTTGATCCAGTCCCATGCCTTGCAAAGGCCCGTTGACCGCTTTTGTAATCCCGTTTGGGTGATCGCTGATCATCCAGCCTTCGCCGATGCGGCGGTTTTCCGGCAGATCGAATCCGAACCGTTCCAAATTGCGGCCGCCCCAGACTCGTTCTTGAAAAACAGGCTGAAATTGTATCGGGTAAGGTTTCATGTGCATTCCTCATTTCAGATGTTGTTTTTAAGGTCGTCCAAAGAAAGCCCAAGCAGATTGCGATAGTCATTGGATGGTCATTGCTGCGAGGGTCTTGCCTTCTTTTTCGTTACAGCAATGAGAAAGGGCGGACGATTCGTCTGATTGATGAATTCGTAACATAGCACTTGCCAGGCGGACGCAGGCAAAGCTTTGGCCCACGCTCGAACGCTTTCTGCTTCCTCGTCTCCGCCCGGATGGCCGGGATAAGCAACGACAGTGATGACGCCGCCGGGTCGGATCCATTCCAATGACAATGACAGCGCGCGAAGCGTTGTCTCTGTCTGCGTGATGATTTGCTGATCAGAGCCGCCTGGCAGGAAGCCGAGATTAAATGCCGCTGCGGCAACTTGGCCTTTGGCGGACAGCGGCAAATGCTGATCCATTTCTGCATGACTGTGCAGCAGCCATGTGACATGATCAGCTAATCCCCTTTGCGCTAATTTCATTTTTGCCTGGTTGATGGCTTCCTCCTGGATGTCAAAGCCGTACACGCGGCCGTTTGGTGCAATTTTTTCGGCCAGGAAAGCCGTATCCGCTCCAGTTCCGACCGTAGCGTCTATGACGATGTCGCCCGGCCGAACCGAAGCGTCGATCAATTTATGAGCTTGTGCCAAAACAGATGTAAATCCCAACGCAATCCTCCTTACGGCTATGCACGGATTAGTTTTGATGCGCCATGTTCCGGCGCTTTGATTGTCCGGTCCATTTCTTGCCTTGCCAAGTATTTCTTTGTTCGAGCCGTCTGTCAATGCCGTTCAATACTTCCCATTTATTTGCGCTCCACATGGGACCGATCAGCAAGTCGCGCGGCGCATCGCCGGTGACGCGATGAACGACCATTTCCGGCGGCAGCATTTCCAGCGTATAAACGACCAGGTAAATATATTCATCTTGTTCCAGAAATCTGACCAGCCCTTGTTTCCATTGATGGGCCATCGGCGTTTTTTTCATGACATGGAGCAGATGGATTTTGATTCCTTCCACTTCCAGTTCTGCCACGGTCCTTCCGGTTTCAAGCATCATGTCGCGGTCTTCGCCGGGCAGGCCATAAATGATGTGAGCGCAAGTGCGTATGCCGTGTTTCCGCAAACGCTCCACAGCATCAATAAAGCATGCCGTGTCGTGCGCGCGGTTGATGATTTT